>NZ_JBSFNN010000011.1:0-125410 GCF_053587115.1 Streptomyces sp. NPDC003697 | reverse complement strand
GCTGGCTGGTTTTATTTTTTTTTCTTAATTCTGGGGGGGGGGGCCGGCGGCCCCCCCCACCACCCCCCCCCCCCCCCCCCCCGCGCGCCCCCCCCCCCCCCCGGGGGGGGGCCCCCCCCCCCCGCGACCACCATCAGGCGCACTGCTTGCTGACGCCGCCGGTCTCGTCGCCCTTGAGGTAGATCCCGCTGACGTAACCGGCCCCACCCGCGTTGAGCGGCAGACGGACCCACTTGTTGTTGGTGATCCCCTCTGCGGTCACAGTTTGCCCGGTCACCCAGCACTGCGCCGGGTAGGACTGGCCGGCGTACACCGTGCTGACGACGGCGCACGAAGTGGAGGCGCAAGAACGTACATTGGCGTCGGCCCACGCCGTCACCGTCGTGGTGCCGCTCCCGCCGGGTGTGCACGGCAGCCCGACTCCGCGGTCACGCAGGTACGGGACCGGGTCGATGCCGCGGATCGTCGTGGAGGTCCCGACCCGCACCCGAAGGTGCAGGTGGACGCCGGTGGAGTCGCCCTCCGAGCCCATCAGGGCGATGCGCTGACCGGCCGACACCTGCTGGCCGACGGAGACATCGCGCTGGTACATGTGGCCGTACTCGGTCACGGTGCCGTCGGCGTGCAGGATGCGGATCCACTGGCCGTAGCCCTGGGCCGGGCCCGAGTCGATGACCTGGCCGGCACCGACCGCGTAGATGGGGGTGCCGAGCGAGTTCGCGATGTCGACACCGTCATGGGTGCTGCTGTAGCCCTGGGTGACGACACCGGCGGCCGGACAGGAGCCGGCGTAGGCGGTGGCGACGGTGGAGCCGTTTACCGCCGCGTGGCCGGGGGCGGCCACAGCGATCGGAAACAGCAGGGCCGCCGCAACCAGCAGACCGGCCCGCAGGCTGATACCGCGCCGACCAAGACGCATGTGGGTTCCTCCCTCAAGAAGGCGGCTCCTGACGAGCCGTGGAGTTCGGTGAACCGGTCCGCCCCCCTGCGGGGTAACCGACTGACCCACGGACCCTAGGCCTGCGGAAGCCCCTCTGGGCATCCGGAAGTCTGCGGAGAGACGGCGCCCGTGTGAGGCCGGTAGGCCTGGACCGTCGTCCGCATCCACCAAGGAGGCATCTGTGTACGTCGCCTCCGCACATGCCGGATTCCGCGCTCCCCGGCGCAGTGCCGGGTGACCGGACGAACTGTGACCGCCGAGGGCGTCACCAATGACAAGGAGGCCCGTCCGCCGCTCAACGCGGGTGGGGCCGCTCAGGTCAGCGGGATCCGCCTCAAGAGCGGCCAGACCGGCAGCGTCACCACTCAGTGCGCCTGAAGTACGGCTGCGGCGCTCACGCCCGACCTAGTGCCGCGCCGCCGCAGCCGGCTCACCCGTGCCCCCGGGCTGTGCCGGTTCCGGGATCTGAAGGCCCGGGTTGCGGGGCGGCAACAGCGCCAGGTGCTCCTCGCGGACCAGACCGAAGCGCAGCGCCACGCCGACCACGGCATCGCGCTTGCCGGTACACCGCGTGACGCCGCCCGGGGCGGCGGTGTCCCGTAGCCCTCGCACCCGCAGCTTCTGCTCCGCCAGGTAGTCGATGTGGGCGCTGACCGCCCGCGCGGTCAGCCGCGTCAGCGCCGGGTGGGTACGTATGCGTTCCACAACCTGCGGGGTGGTCGGTACAGAGACGGTCGACGCATCGCGCAGCCGCGGTTCGCAGAGCGCCACCAGGACGAGGAAGTACGTGGCGGTCTCGTCCAGGGAGTAGGCGGGGAGGGTCTGGGTGCCCCAGGTACCAGCGGGATCGTCCGGGTCGAGGTAGACATGGTCGGGCGCGAAGACCTGGAAGCTCACCGTGGAGCCTTGGGTGGGCAGCACGACCCGGGCGAACTCGAACGGGATGGGCGCCCCCGACCGGCGCGGCGCGATCCGCAGGTACTCTCCGGCCCCTTCCGGGTTCTCGACCAGATAGCTGTGGGTGGTGGAGTAGTTGCTGAGCTGCCAGTGATCCTCGGTCACCCGGATCTCCCCGGCGAGCCGCGAGACGGCAGGGTCGGGCAGCAGTAACTCCACTGGACTCGCCGTCGTGCCCCGGCCGAAGCGTGCGGCTTCCCCCGGGCCCAGGTTCAGCGTTGTCGCCGACTCGGTGCCGTGTGCCGGCGGCACATGAATCAATATGCCGCTCATCGGCAGAGTCCCCTCCCGTTGCGGCCGGTCCCCAGCCGCCAGGCATGCTAGCCCAAGGGAGTGACCCGCGGGCCCGTCTACACCGTCAGGAGGAGCAGACGGGCACGCCGGGTAGTTGGTTGTCCGGTGAGCTGATGTAGATGTTGGTCATGTAGCCGCCGTACTGGGGGAGGTAGGCCCACCACGCGTTCGTGTAAGGCGGAACGGTGATCTCCTGGCCGAGCTTCTGACAGCTCACCAGAACCTCCACGCCGGCCGGCAGCGTCGTCAGCGGAGTGGAGTCCGCAGCGGTCGGCCGCGGGCGCACGTTGACGCCCGCACCCCAGGTGCCGAACCAGGTTCCCGGGGGACGGACGGCACCCGGAACGTTGAGGGACCGGGTGAGCCGGTTGACGGCCGTGTACGCGGCGCCGTACGGCGTGCCGTCGGGATGCAGGGTGAACACGGCCACGATGGTGCGGTCGTCGTCCCCGATCGTGCCGGTGGTGTGCAGTGCCTCCCGCGTCAGGTCGACCCCGGCCGCGGCAAGCGGCGCGGACCGCTGTGGCGCCACGGCCTGGACCGTCGTCGCGGGCTTGGGGGTGCAGCCGCCGGAGCTGCCGAAACCGGACCAGCCCTGCTTGACCGCCCACGGCCGTGCGAAGGAGCCCGCGATGCCGAAGTGCTGGTCGAACCCGTCGGTGCCGCAGCGCGTCGACTGCCGCAGGTTGCCCATCACATAGTCGCGCACCGACACAGGAGCGGCGTCCAGGATGTGCCGGTAGATCCGCACGGTGTCGGCGGCCGACAGGGCTACGTACCCCCAGTAGGACTCGTATCCCGCCGGCGGACCGGCGGTGTCGGTCAGGCCGAGCTGTGCCACCGTACGGTCGACGATCGCCGTCCGTCCGCCGAGGTCCCAGTAGTAGCCGGCCGCGCTGTCGTCACTGCTGCGCAGCATCGAGTCCAGCCGGGTGCGGTCCGCGGAGGTCAGGGTGCGCGGGTCGTGGGTGCGCAGGTAGTCGAGGGCAATCAGCAGTTTTACCACCGAGGCCGAGCGGAACCGCAGCCTGTCGTTGAGCCGTTCGGTGAAGGTCCCGGTCGTCCGGTCGAAGACGGCCACGCCGGCGGTCACGCCCGCCGGTACGTCGGCCTGTGTGGCATGGGTCGGCGCGGCGGTGGCCCGTGGCGCGCCGATCACACCCAGCGCCGTCGCGACCAGGAGGACGGCGACGAGGGCGAGCTGCCCGGGGCGTGTCCAGCGCCGGTTCGGCGGTCGGTCGGCGGCGGATTCGCCGTGTTGGAAGATCCGACTGTTCACGGTGGGTTCTCCTTTCACTGGGGTCATTGCGGCGGCGATGGTTCGGCTCGGAACCGGTGGAGGCGGTTGCCTGCCAGAGGTGCCGGATACCCGTCCCCTGGGGCCGTGGTCCGCGCCGGGAGCACGCTACGGAGCTCGCTGACTCCGCGGAACCTGGAAGTTGACAGGGTGCTGCGGAGGCGCCGGACTTACGGAGCCGTCCATGACCACGCGGCTTCGGCTCTACCCCACGGGACCACAGGGCGTCACTCCGCGAACTTCCGGATGACGCTGCCGATCACCCCGCCGATAGGTTCCACAGCGTCCGGCCGGCCTCACACACTCCGTCCGGCCCGTGAACCCCTCTTCACGGTGGCGGACCATCATCGACGACACGAGGAGTTCGGATGAGCGGCAAGGCCCTGCTCTGGACGCTCGCCATGACCGGCCTACTGTTCGTCACGGCCTGCTCCTCCGCCGACCGGCCGTCCGAGGACGCCGGCGGCCGGCTGCGCACCGGGCTGACCGACGCGGAGCGCAAGCTCCTCGGCGAAGCCGAGCAGCAGTTGATTGCCGACTGCATGCGGAACCATGGCTTTCAGTACCGGCTCGCCCCGGACATGCCGGGTAGCGAGCTGGAGACGCCGGAACGCCGCTTCGGCTTGGACGACGTCGCCTGGGCGCGCGGGCACGGCTACGGTCTGGCCGAGGCGGCCGCGTCCGGCGACCGGGACGGGAAGGCCGCGGTCGAGAAGAGTCCCCAGGCGCTCTACATCACCTCCCTCTCACCACGGCGTCAAGCCGACTTCGACCGCGCCCTGAACGGCACCGACCGCGCCGCGATCGTCGTCCCGGCACCCGGCCGCGGAAAGATCTTCACCAGCGCCGACGGCTGCCAGGCCGACGCCCGCCGACATCTCTACGGCGATCTCCAGAAGTGGACCGAGGCCAAGGCGGCCGTGGTCAACCTCGAGTACTACACCTACGACGACGTAGTAGCGGAACCGCGGTACACCAAGGCACTGGCCGACTGGCGGACCTGCATGAAGTCACGAGGACTGGCCTACCCGAGTTCTTCCGAGGCCATCGGCGCGGTAGCGAAGGAGAACCGGTCCCGCACCGCCGAGGAGGCCCGGAAGCACGAGACGACCGTCGCCGTCGCCGACGCCGAGTGCAACCGCGAGGCCGGCCTGGCCAGAATCGGCGCCCGCCTGCAACGGGAACACGTGCAGAAGGCCGCGCGCCACGAGTTCGCGGGCCAGGCCGGCTACTACACCCGGGCGGTCACCACCGCGCTCGGCCGAGCCCGCTCCGTCGTCGGCTCCGGCTGAAGTCGCACCGCCTCATCGAACCCGCGCGCCCAGCCGCCGTCGGCCGGGCGCGGGCCCCCGGCACCCGCCGGAGGAGAACCAACACGACAAGGAGAACACCATGCGCACCACCAAGCGCGCCGTGCTGGGGCTGGCCATGGCCGCCGCCATGCTTCCCTTCGCCGCCACCGCCGCGCACGCCGGGGGCACCAAGCCCACCTACAGCACGTCGAAGCCCAGCAGCTGCCCGTCGACGTACCTGTGCGTCTACAAGGAGATCAACTACGGCACCGGCGGTGTCGCGGTCGCCAAGTTCGCGTACAACAACCCCATCTGGTCGGACACCGCCAACGCCTACATCGCCCACCAGGACTCCTCCTGGTTCAACAACGGCACCGGCACCTCGTACAGCTCCGTGGTGGTCTACGCGGACAACGGCTACGGCGGAAACTCCTTCTGCCTGGACAAGGGCTGGGGCAACACCTGGGACTCGGTGGCGAACGACCAGGGCGAGGCCAACAAGTGGATCGCCGGGACCTGCTGACCCGCCCTCCGCGCCGACCCGCCCGCTCCGCTCGCGCCGACTCATCACCGGTGCGAGCGGCCGGGTGCTGTCCGCAGTGGCATACCCGGTCGCGGCCTTCCTGCCCATGGAGGAACCCAAAAACCGTTTCTGCCACGGCTCGTGGGCTCTTCGGCAACCCCGGCGAACGGAAGTGACTCGGTCACTGGTGCAGGCTGCCGAGAGTTACGGGACAACCCTCCGCCGATGTGAACACCGAGCCCCGCCAAAGTCCTCGGCGTCTGACCGCCTACCGTGCACGAGCTCGTCAAGGCCGGACGGCGGGACGGCCCAAAGGCCCGACAGCCCGACAGCCCCAAGGCAGCGACCACCCTGCCGCCCGAAAATCGCTTGCCCCTCCCCTGCCGCACGGGTCAAAGTCGCCTGGCCCTGAAGAAGGCGGAGAAGATGACCACGCGGACGCGTCCCGTCGACCACGAACTCGTCGCCGCGGCAGCGCACGTCGCTCGCGTGCGCTGCCGGGGCGAGAACCACACCATGGCAGCTGCGGCCCGTGCCGGGGACGGCCGGATCCTGACCGCGGTGAACGCCTACCACTTCACCGGAGGCCCCTGCGCCGAGCTGGTCGTCATCGGCGCGGCGGCCGCCCAAGGCGCCTACGAGCTGGAGACGATCGTCGCTGTCGGCGACCGCGACCGCGGGGTCGTCCCGCCGTGCGGCCGGTGCCGCCAGGTCCTCCTGGACTACTTTCCCGCCATCGAGGTCATCGTCGGCGACAGTGACGGCGTCCGCGCCGTCCCCATCAGCGACCTGCTGCCCGCGAGCTACGTCTGGGCCGACCACCAGCTCGACGCCGAGCGCACCACCCCGCTCGACCCGGCCCCGTGATCCGCGAGGGACGACGGACCGGGGAGCCGGTGCCGTGTCACAGCGGGTGGCGGCGCAGCAGGCGGTGGAGGAGTCCGTAGGCGCGCTGCTCGGCCTCCGCGAGCTCGGCGGGGTCGATTCCCCCCGAGCGCAGCTCACCCGCCGCGGCGTCGTCGGCCGAGCGCAGCTCCACCACCGCGGCGGCCAGCCGCGCCTGCACCTCGGGGGGTGGTTCGGCGGAGCCGGCCAGTGCTCGCTCGGCGTGTTCCGAGGCCCGCGTGCACACCACCAGGGCTTGGCGGACCCGCTCCGTCGCCCGGCCGTGGACCACCAGCAGCGCGCAGGCCAGGGCGACGGCGATGCCCACGGCACCGCCCAGCATGCGGTCGTAGACGAGCGTTCCGGTGGACGTGGGGGACGTCAGATTGCTGAGCAGGAGGGCCAGCGGGGTGAGGAAGACGACGCCCAGGCCGTAGTTGCGTGCCACGACGTACTCCAGGAGGAACTCCAGGAGCACGATGAGGAACACCGCGACGGTGGGAGCCGGATGCGTGACGAGTACGGCGACCGAGATGAGCAGTCCGGCCAGGGTGCCCAGGGTGCGTTGGACGGCACGCTGGACGCTGGTGCGGACGTTGACCGAGTGCAGTACGGCGGCCGCGGAGACGGCGGCCCAGTACCCGTGTCCGAAGCTGAGGAACGCGGCCGCCGCGCCTGCCACGCCCGTGCCGAGCATCATGCGGAGGGCTGGCACGCCGTGGACGGCGAGGTGGCGGCGGCCGGCCGAGGAGGTGCCCACCGCCAGCTCGGCGGCACGGCAGGTCGCGGCCTCGGCTTCCGCCGCTGATCGGGCGGTGCCCGGCGCGGCCGCCTCGCGCCCGGGCTGCCGGGCGGCACCGTCTCCGCCGCCCGCGGGCGGGGCCGCGGCGGCGTCACCGGCTTCCGGACGGGAGAGGACGAGTGCGGGCAGGGGGGAGGGAGCATGACGTCCCCGCGCCGTGAGGGCGCGTGCCTGCCGGCGCAGCCGCCCCGCCGTCCCGGCGTCGGGCGGCCGGTGGACGGACGTGATCAGCAGGGTCCAGGCCGCGTCGGTCAGTCGCACCTCGCTGCCCGGCGTGCCGGCGTTCCGCCGCGCCGGCGTCGACGGTGTCAGGCCGAGGGACCGGTAGGCGCGCAGGATGCTCGCCGTCGCCCGGTGCCGCGCCGGACCGGCGCCGTCCCCGCTCCCGTCCGCGTCGAGGAGATCGGCGAGGTCGCGCAGGGCCACGGCCACCGCCAGGCGCTGCGGGCGGCGGGGGTGCACCAGCCAGCCGGCCAGGGCCAGCGCCCAGGCGATCACGGCACCCGTCGCGGCCAGTGCCGTCCGGGGCAGGACATCCGCCAGTGTCACTTCCGAGCCGTTGGCCGCGACGGCGAAGGACAGGAGCAGCAGCACCGCGCCCAGGCCGCCGAGGCCGGTCGCGTCACAGGCGAACTTCGCGAGTCCGGCCACCACCGCCATCGCGACGATCACCGTCACCGCACCGGCCGGACCCGCCTGTGCGTCGGTCAGCGCGGCGAGGGCGGAGCCGGCGCCCACGCAGGCCGTCATGGCGATGGCGACGACGGCCAGGACGCGCGCCCGGCGGGGGTAGGGGAGGTTGCGGCCGAAGGTGGTGGTGAACGCGCCGAGCATGGGGAAGACGGCGAGGGTGGGACGTCCCGAGAGCACCAGCGGCAGGGTCGGCAGGGCCATCGCCAACGCCGCGCGCAGAGCGAAGAGCAGGGCTCCGTCCACCCTGCGGAGCGAGAGCGCACCCCGCGGGGACAGCACCTGCCGCAGCCGCCCCACTCGGCTTCGCAGGTCGGCCCGGTTCGACGGCGGACGTGGGAACGTGCGGTGGGACATGACCTTGGGGTGACGGGGCGTAGGGATGCCGTCCGTGGCGAAGACGGCGGGTTTGCCGGAGCAACCCCAGCATGGTACCCCGGGGCCGCCGCCCGCCGGAGACCCGGTGCGGTCCGCCCGGTTCCTGCCGCGGCCCGCGCCGGGGCCGGGGCAGGAGTGCCGTGACTGATCGGGTCCCGCCGCTCGGGAGGGGCGGGACCCGGGTCGGGGCGAGGGCCGGTTCAGTTCAGCGGAGGGGGCCCCGCCTCGGCGGCCGTGCCCCACGTGGAGGGTGCGGTGCCGACGGTGTACGCGAGCGAGCGGGTGTGCCGCAGGTCGTCCGTCGTCAGGTACGTCCGTGCGCAGGGGGAGCCGTCGACACGCGCCGACTGGATGTAGCGGCGTGTGTCCGAGGTGCCGGGCGCCGTCACCGTCAGCGAGCCGCGTGGGTAGTAGCGGCGGTCGAGGGTGAGGTCGACGCGGTCGAAGACGGGCGTGGACAGGCCCCAGGTGTCGTAGCCGGGCTGCACCGGGAAGATCCCGATCGAGGACAGCACGTTCCAGGCGGACATGGTGCCCAGGTCGTCGTTGCCCGTCATGCCGGTCGGGGTGTCCGTGAACAGGGTCAGCGCGGCGTGCACCACGTCCGTGGTCTTCCAGGGCTGCCCGGTCGAGAGATACGTGTACGGGGCGATGAGGTCCGGCTCGTTCTGCGGGTTGTACTTGTCGGCGTTGTAGTAGTCGTAGGGACCGTTGACCCAGACCTCGCGGGCGGTCTTCGCGGGGTCCTTCACCAGCCGGTCGTAGGCGAAGAAGGAGTCCAGCCGGTCGTTGGCCGCCCGTTTGCCGCCGATCAGGCCGATCATGCCGGGCAGGTCCTGGGGCACGAGCCACTGGTACTGCCACGCCGTGCCCTCGTGGAATCCCTCGCTCTGGGCCGGGTCGGCCGGTCCGGTGAAGGCGCCGGAGGCGTCGCGGGCGCGGAAGAAGCCGGTCGAGGCGTCGAAGATCCGGCGGTAGTTCTGGGCCCGGGCGGTGTAGCGCGCGGCGTCGGCGTCGTGGCCGAGATCGCGGGCCATCCCGGCGAGCATGCCGTCCGACAGCGCGTACTCGAGCGTCGCGGAGGCTCCGTGGTCGTAGTCCGAGTCGCCGGGCTTGGCGTGCGGACGTCCCTTGACGTAGGGCGCGAAGCCGCCGGCGAGGTACTCCTTGTTCGCCTCACGGCCCACGGCCGGCGAGTCGGCCGGCGGGACCCCGTCGGCGTTCTTCCTCAGCGCGCGGTAGGCCCGCTCCTCGTAGCCCTTCAGCAGGCCCTGCTGGTAGGCATTGGTGAGGAAGGGGGTGACGGGGTCGCCGGTCATGATGTTCGTCTCGACCGTGCCGTAGCCCCACTTGGGCAGCCAGCCGCTCTCCTCGTCGACCTTGATGACGGAGATCGCCATGTCGCGGGCCTCACGCGGGGCGAGGAGCGACAGAAGCTGGGACTGGGTGCGGTAGGTGTCCCACAGCGACCAGTTCTGGTAGTAGGTGAAGCCGCGTGCCCGGTGGACCTTCTGGTCCCAGCCGGTGTAGCGGCCGTCGGCGTCGCTGCCGATGTTGGGGGCGAGGAAGGACCGGTACAGGGACGAGTAGAACGTGCGGCGCAGGGTGTCGCTGCCGCCCTGCACGCGGACGTCGTCGAGCCGGTCCTCCCAGGCGCGCCGGGCGGCGTCGCGGACCCGCTCGAAGGAACGGCCGCCTTCGGCGCGGAGGTTCACGGCCGCGCCGTGGGCGTCGACGTACGACAGGGCGGTCGTCGCCTCGACGGTCCGGTCCTCGGTGGTGTCGAAGCGGAGGTAGGCGCCTCCGGTGCCGGTCTTCGCGCCGGCGGTGACGGTGGAGCCGCTCCAGGTCCCGTACGCGGTGAACGGGCGGTCGAAGCGGGTGATCGTGTAGATCGTGTAGGGCTTGGTGTCCTGGCAGAAGCCCCGGCCGGTGATCGCGGTGCGCACGGTCCGGCTGTCGAGGACCTCCACCGCGGTGGAGACCGTCCGGTGCAGCGACTGGCTCGCGTCGAGCAGGACGTTGGCCTTGTCGGTGGCGGGGAAGGTGTAGCGCTGCACGCCGGTGCGCGCGGTCGCGGTGAGCTCGGCCCGGATGCCGTTCTTCAGCCCGACCTGGTAGGAGCCGGGGCTCGCCTCCTCGGTGTCGTGGCTGAACTCCGCCTGGTACTTGTCGTTGTCCGTCTCGGTGACGTCGCCGACGGTCGGCAGCACCGGCAGGTCGCCGCCCAGCCCGCAGCCGACGCCGGACAGGTGGACGAGGGAGAAGCCCCGGATGTGGTTCTGGGTGTGGTCATAACCGGTGTTGTGCCCGGTGTCCGGCGAGAACTGCACCATCCCGAAGGGCACGGCCGCGCCCGGGTAGGTGTTGCCCTCGTTCTCGGTCCCGATGAACGGGTTGACGAGATCCGTCAGCCGGCCCTCTTGCGCCGTGGCGGCGTGGGCGGTGCCCGCCTGGGCCGTGGGTACGGCGAGCGCCGCGCCGAGGAGCGCGGCCGCCGCGATCGCCTTTCCCGCACCCCGTGTTCGCCGAGTGCCTCTCATGGGCGTCAGCCACCCCTTCCCGTTGGACAACGTTGTCACAGCAGAGCGCGCTCATTCTTCGGGCTATACGTGTACGCGTCAAGGGTCGGTCACCCGCGGTGAGCCAACGCGTGCACCGCACTCCCCGGTGAATGGACAGCACACCTAGGCACCCGGGGTGTCGGCCGGTATGTTGCGCCCCTGCCCGCCGCGAGGCGCGGCACGGTGAATGGCTCATCCTGGGGGTAGCGTGCGTGACTTCAGCCTTCCGGCACTGGTGGAGACCCTGTCGGCGGGAGGCCTTGCGGACTCGGTGTACGACGTGGCCGAACGCGACCCGAAACTGGAGCAGCTGGCCCGGCGCGACCCGTTGGACGGGCAGAAGTGGTGTGCGGTCACCGCGGCCGAGTTCCGCGACGAGGTGCTGGCGCTGGCCAAGGGACTGCTGGCCGCCGGCATCCAGTTCGGTCACCGCGTCGCCGTGATGTCCCGGACCCGCTACGAGTGGACGCTCTTCAGCTACGCGCTGTGGTCCATCGGCGCCCAGGTGGTACCCGTCTACCCCACCTCCTCGGCGGACCAGGTCCGCTGGATCCTGTCGGACGCGCAGGCGGTGGCCGTCGTGGTGGAACACGAGGACCATGCCATGACCGTGGGAGCGGTCTGCGACCGGCTCCCGCTGCTGAAGGCGATATGGCAACTGGACGCGAACTGCGTGCAGTTGCTGTCGGACTCGGGCCGGGGCGTCCCCGACCACGTCGTGCACCGGCACCGCAGAGCGGTGGATCCGGGTTCGGTCGCCACCATCGCCTACACCTCCGGCACCACCGGCCCCCACCCCAAGGGCTGCCTGATCACCCACGCCAATCTCGCGGCCGAGTGCGACACCCTGAACGCGGGCTGGCGGCAGATCCTGGCCGAGCCCGGGGAGCAACCGGCCGTGCTGGCCTTTCTGCCCCTTGCCCACATCTACGGCCTGATGGTGCAGGTCGTCTGCATGCGCGGCGGTATCCGGCTGGGGCACCAGCCGGACCTGTCCCCCGCCGCGCTGCTGCCCGCTCTGGCGTCGTTCCGGCCGACGTACGTCTTCGCCGTGCCCTACATCTTCGAGAAGATCTTCCACTCGGCCCGGCGCTCGGCCGAAGCAGCCGGCCGCGAGGCGCTCTTCGACCGGGCCGTGGACGCCGCGGTGCGCTACGCCGAGGAACTGGAGCGCCGGGACAGGGGCGAGGGTCCGGGACCGGGACCGCTGCTCAGGGCCGCGCACGGCGTCTTCGACCGGCTGGTGTACGGGCGGCTGAGGGCCGTTCTGGGCGGCCGGGTCCGGCACGCCACCTCCGGCGGATCGAGTCTCGACCGGCAGCTCGGCCTGTTCTTCGCCGGCGCCGGGGTCACCATCCATGACGGATACGGGCTCACCGAGACGACCGCCGCGGTCACCAGCCAGCCACCGGGCCGGCCCCGCTTCGGTACCGTCGGCAGACCCCTGCCCGGCTGCTCCGTCCACGTGGCACGGGACGGGGAGATCTGGGTCCGCGGCGATGTCGTCTTCTCCGGCTATCTCGGCGATCCGGCGGCCACCGAGCCGGTGCTGCGCGACGGGTGGTTCGCCACCGGCGACGTGGGCCGGCTGGACGACGACGGCTTCCTGGTCATCACCGGACGCAAGAAGGACATCCTCATCACCAGTGGTGGCAAGAGCGTCAACCCCCGGGTACTGGAGGAGCGGCTGCTGCGGCACCCCCTGATCTCGCAGTGCCTGGTCGTCGGCGACAACCGCCCCTTCATCGCGGCGCTGATCACCCTCGATCCGGAGGCGTCGCAGCACTGGTGCCGGCTTCGCGCACAGCACCACGCCCGGCCCCGGGAGGCGACGATCAACGAGGAACTGCGCGGCGAGATCCAGCGCGCGGTGACGATGGCGAACGCCGCGGTCTCCCAGGCCGAGGCGATCCGCGCGTTCCGCATCATCCCGAACGAGTTCAGCACGGCCAACGGCCTCATGACGCCGTCGCTCAAACTGCGCCGCGCCGCGATCGTGCAGGCCTACGCAGCGGACATCGAGGCGCTCTACGGCTCCTGAGAGCGTCTCGCCGTCGGCCGCCGGACCCGCGTCGGCGGGCGGTGGAGAGCGGACGGCCGCCTCGGCCTTCCACCTCCGGTGCCGCCCCCGCCCGCCCGGCGGCGGCGTGGGCTGCGGCCGACGCGCCTGCCGCAGCCGGCTCGGTGCGCGCCGCGACGGGCCGGGCCGACGGGCACCCGGCGAGCCGGGCGGCGCACACCGCGGCCGTCCGGGCCGACGCGTCCCGCAGCAAGCCGGGCCGGTGCGTCCTCCGCGAGACGGCCCGTGCCCCGGCAGCGCGGGCCGGTGGTCGGCGAGGTCGCCCAGTTCGTCGCCGTGCCGGCCGCGTGGCCGCGCCCTGGGCCGCGCCGCCGGAGGCGGTCTTGAACTTCCAACTACGGCTTCATAGGTTTCCGTTCAACATTTCTGAGCGGGGAAGGGTTCCCGTATGAAGGGAATTGCGGTCCGGCTGCACGGCCTGCGCAAGACGTTCGGGGAGACGGTCGCCGTGGCCGGGGTCGACCTGGACATACGGGACGGGGAGTTCTTCTCCATGCTCGGCCCGTCCGGCTCCGGCAAGACGACGGTCCTGCGCCTGATCGCCGGCTTCGAGACGCCCACCGAGGGCCGCGTCGAACTCGCCGGGCGGGACGTCACCGATCTGGCGCCCTTCGAACGGGACGTGCACACCGTCTTCCAGGACTACGCGCTGTTCCCGCACATGACGGTCGAGCAGAACATCGCCTACGCCCTGAAGGTCCGCAAGGTGCCCCGGGCCGAGCGGCTGCGGCGGGCCCGCGAGGCGCTCGCCGAGGTCCGCCTCGACGGCTACGGCACCCGGCGGCCCGCCCAGCTCTCCGGCGGCCAGCGCCAGCGGGTCGCTCTGGCCCGCGCCCTGGTCGGCCGGCCCCGCGTCCTGTTGCTGGACGAACCGTTCGGCGCCCTCGACCTGAGACTGCGGGAGGAGATGCAACTGGAACTCAAGGCGCTGCAGCGCGAGGTGGGCATCACGTTCGTCTTCGTCACGCACGACCAGGAGGAGGCGCTGGTGATGAGTGACCGCATCGCCGTCTTCCACCAGGGACGCCTCGAACAGGTCGGCACGCCGGCCGAGATCTACGAACGTCCCGCGACCGCGTTCGTCGCCTCCTTCGTCGGCACCTCCAACCTGCTGCGGGGCGAGTCCGCCCAGCGGGTCCTCGGCACCGACGGCACCCACAGCATCCGGCCGGAGAAGATCCGCGTGCTGAAGGAGTCCGCCCTCGCCGACGAGCCCGGGCAGGCCACGGCCACGGGCACTGTCGCGGAGGTCGTCTACCTCGGCGACAGCACCCGCTTCCTGGTCGACCTCGACACCGGCGGCCGCCTCACCGTCCTCCAGCAGAACCTGGAGACCTCCGCCGAGAACGTCGCCGCCTACCGCGGGGCCCGGGTCCGTCTGGCCTGGCACCGCCGCCACGCCGTTCAGGTCCCCGCCGCCCGCTGAATTGCCCCGCCCTCGTTGGGAGTCACGTCGTGCACCTCACCCGAACCGTCCAGGCCCTGCGTCCTTCCCCCGGCTCCGGGGCGCCTCAGCCGGTGCCGGAAGCGCGACCGCGCTCAGCCGTCCGGCCGTCAGCGCTCCCGCGGTCCCGCCGAGCGGGGGCCGCCCGCACACGCTCCCGCCGGCGGCGCGTCTGCGCTGCTCTCGCTGCCGCCACGGCCCTGCTTCTCACCGCGACCGCCTGCGGGGCCTCCGGTGACGGCGGCTCCCCGGCCGGCGGCCTCAACCCGCCCGACCTCAAGGCGCCGTCCCAACTCGGCAGGCCCGAGGGCCAGGTCAACCTGATCGCCTGGGCCGGATACGTCGAGGACGGCTCCAACGACCCCAAGGTCGACTGGGTCGGCGATTTCGAGAAGCGGACCGGCTGCCAGGTGCACTCCAAGGTCGCGGCCAGCTCCGACGAGATGGTCAAGCTCATGAAGACCGGCGAGTACGACGCCGTCTCGGCCTCCGGCGACGCCTCCCTGCGCCTGATCGCCTCCGGCGACGCCGCCCCGGTCAACACGGACCTCGTGCCGAACTACAAGGACGTGTTCGCCGACCTGAAGCTGCAGCCCTGGAACTCCGTCGACGGCAAGGCGTACGGCATCCCGCACGGCCGCGGCGCCAACCTGCTGATGTACAACACCGGGAAGGTGAAACCCGCGCCCACCTCCTGGTCGGCCGTCTTCGACGGCGCGTCGGCGTACAAGGGGCACGTGACGGCGTACGACTCGCCCATCTACATCGCCGACGCGGCCCTGTACCTCAAGGCGACCAGGCCCGAGCTGAAGATCAAGGATCCGTACGCGCTGGACCAGCACCAGTTCGACGCGGCCGTGAGCCTGCTGAAGAAGCAGCACGGGTACGTGGGCGAGTACTGGAGCGATTACCTCAAGGAGGTCTCCGCCTTCAAGAGCGGCGACTCCGTGGTCGGCACCACCTGGCAGGTCATCGCCAACCTCGCCGCCTCCGAGGGCGCGCAGGTCAAGGCGTTCGTACCGAAGGAGGGTTCCACGGGCTGGTCGGACACCTGGATGGTCTCGTCGAAGGCGAAGCATCCCGCCTGCGCCTACAAGTGGCTGGACTGGATCATCTCCCCGAAGGTCAACGCCCAGGTCGCGGAGTACTTCGGTGAGGCCCCGGCCAACGCCGGGGCGTGCCGGCAGACCGCCGACCGGAACTTCTGCGGCACCTACCACGCCGGCGACACGGCCTACTGGAAGCGGATCGCCTTCTGGAACACGCCCATCGAGCAGTGCCTGGACGGGCGCACCGACGTCAAGTGCGTGCCGTACGCCCGGTGGGTGCAGGCCTGGACCGAGATCAAGGGCTGAACGGTGGCCGCCACCGCCCACAGCACCGAGCGCGCCGCCGGACGGGTCCCCCGGCGCGCCGTCCGGCGGCTCGCCGCGGCACTGCACCGCCGCCCCCGGCTGAGGCTGTCCCTGCTGCTGACCGCGCCACTGCTGTGGCTGGCGGTGCTCTACCTCGGCTCGCTGAGCGTGCTGTTCGTGTCGGCGTTCTGGACGACGGACTCCTTCACCTCCGAGGTCGTCCAGGTGTGGTCGGCGGGCAACTTCCGTGCCCTGCTGACGACGCCCGTCTACCGCGAGGTGATCGTGCGCAGTGTCGGCGTGGCGCTCGGGGTCACCGTGCTGTGCGCGCTGATCGCCTTCCCGCTCGCGTTCTACACCGCGCGCGTCGCCGGCCCCCGGTGGCGGCCCCTGCTGGTGGTGGCCATCCTGACTCCGCTGTGGGCGAGTTACCTGGTCAAGGTGTACGCCTGGCGGCTGATCCTGTCCGAGGGCGGGCTCGCGGACTGGATGCTGCAGCCGTTCGGGCTCAGTGGCCCCGGTTTCGGGCTGTCCGCGGCCGTGCTGACGCTGACGTACCTGTGGCTGCCCTACATGATCCTGCCGATCCACACCGCGCTGGAGCAGTTGCCGGCCCGGCTGCTCGACGCCTCCGCCGACCTGGGTGCGCGCCCCGGCCGCACCTTCCGCTCGGTGGTGCTGCCGATGGTGCTGCCGTCCGTCGCGGCCGGCTCGGTCTTCACCTTCTCACTCAGCCTCGGCGACTACATCACGGTGCAGATCGTGGGCGGCAGGACACAGCTGATCGGCAACCTCGTGTACTCCAACATCGAGCTGAACCTGCCCATGGCCGCCGCTCTGGGTATCGTCCCGGTCGTCGTCATCGTGCTCTACCTGCTGGCGATGCGCCGCACGGGCGCCCTCAGCAACCTCTGACCGACGTCACCAGTCCCCAACGGGGGTGTCCCACCTCATGCAGCTCTCCCGCGGCGCACGCATGGCCCTGCGCACCGCCGCCGCCCTCGGCTTCGCGGTGATCTACGTTCCGCTCCTGCTGGTCCTGGTCAACTCCTTCAACCCGGACCGCAGCGCGAGCTGGCCGCCGCCGGGCCTGACCGGACGCTGGTGGTCGGCGGCCTGGGAGAACACCGGCGCCCGCAGCGCGCTGTGGACGTCGGTGCGGGCGGGCCTCGGTGCCACCGCGATCGCCCTGGTCCTGGGCACGCTCATCGCCTTCGCGGTGGCCCGGCACCGCTTCTTCGGCCGCGACGCCGTCTCCTTCGTGGTCGTCCTGCCCATCGCGCTGCCCGGCATCGTCACGGGCATCGCCCTCAACTCGGCCTTCGCCACGGTGCTGAAGCCGCTCGGCGTCGGCCTCGGGCTGTTCACCGTGGTCGTCGGCCACGCCACCTTCTGCATCGTGGTGGTCTTCAACAACGTCGTCGCCCGGCTGCGCCGTACCTCCGGCTCGTACGAGGAGGCGGCGGCCGACCTGGGCGCGCACACCTTCCGCGTCTTCGCCGACGTCACCTTCCCGCTGGTGCGCTCGGCGCTGTTCGCGGGCGGCCTGCTCGCGTTCGCGCTGTCCTTCGACGAGATCGTGGTGACCACCTTCACGGCCGGGCCCGGTGTCGAGACGCTGCCGATCTGGATCTTCGGCAATATGACCCGTCCGCAGCAGGCACCGGTGGTCAACGTCGTGGCGGCCGTCCTGGTGCTCCTCTCCGTCGTGCCGATCTACATCGCCCAGCGGCTGTCCGCGGACACGGCGACCGGGAGCCGCGTGTAGGGGCGGCGTTCGTTCGCCCGGGTGCCGGGCCGCCGCTGCGGGCGCGGCCGCCACGGCGTTGCGGCGCCCGCCGCCTCCCGAGCCCGCGGCGGCCAGGTCCCCGCACGGGGCGGCGCAACGGTCCGGTGCGGGGGTCCGGCAGTCCGAGCCGGGCCCCGCACGGACCGTCTACGCGCTGCCGCCCCTGCTCTCCACCAGCCGAGCCAGGTTGGCCAGGGCCATCCGCGTGCCCGTCTCGTTGTCCTTGGCGGAGACGGCGTCGGGCACGCCCTCGTGCTCCACCAGGACGTCCGTGCCTCCATCGGCCGCTTCGCTGAGGGTCGTGGTCATCGTCATCGTGCCGCGCAGGGCGGGGTCGGCGGACTCGAACCGGATCAGCTCGACGACCTGTTCGTCCGGCACGAGCCGGGCGAAACGGCCGTGGTAGGTGTCGGTGTGCGCGGCCGACTTCCCGGCCGCGGCGGGTGCCTCGTAGGTGAGGGACACACGGAACTCACCGCCCTCCCGCGCGTCGAACGTGTGCACCTGTGCCGTCATCCCGTCCGGCACACGCCACTTCGCGACGGCCTCGGCGTCCACGAGGGCGCGGTACACGGCCTGCCGCGGGGCGTTCACGTGCCCGGAGATCCGCGTCGCGTACATGGGGCCCACGCTAGCGCAGGGCAACCGGCCCGCGCCCGGGAGCCGTCGGGGGACGACCGGCCAGGAGATGAGCCGTGCCGGACGCGAGCGTATCGTGGCTGGCGACGGACCGGACCGCAGCCTCCCAGCGGCGGGGCTTCCCGCCGGCCTGTGTCTGCCGTGCTGCGGCGAAAAGATCATCGCGCGCCAGCCGCTTCAGCCTCCAGCCGTTCACGCGGAAGGATCAGCCATGAGCACGGTCACCACTCCTGACGGCACGAGCATCTTCTACAAGGACTGGGGTCCGCGCCACGGCCGGCCGATCGTCTTCCACCATGGCTGGCCGCTCAGCGCCGACGACTGGGACAACCAGATGTTGTTCTTCCTCGCGCGCGGCTACCGGGTGATCGCCCATGATCGACGAGGCCATGGACGCTCCAGCCAGACCGCGGCCGGCCACGACATGGACACCTACGCCGCCGATGCCGCGGCGCTGGCCGACGCGCTCGACCTGCAGGACGCGTTCCACGTCGGGCACTCCACCGGCGGCGGTGAGGTCACGCGCTACGTCGCGCGCGCCAAACCGGGCCGTGTCGCGAAGGCGGTGCTCGTCAGCGCGGTGCCGCCGGTCATGGTCAAGTCGGACACCAATCCCGGCGGCTCGCCGATCGAGGACTTCGACGAACTGCGCGCCGCCCTCGCCGCCAATCGCTCGCAGTTCTACATCGACGTGCCGACGGGGCCGTTCTACGGCTTCAACCGGCCCGGCGCGAAGGTCTCGCAGGGACTCATCCACAACTGGTGGCGGCAGGGCATGATGGGGGCGGCCAACGCCCAGTACGAAAGCATCAAGGCGTTCTCCGAGACCGACTTCACCGAGGACCTCAAGAAGATCGAGGTCCCGGTGCTCGTCGCGCACGGCACCGACGACCAGATCGTGCCGTATCCGGACTCCGCCCCGTTGTCCGCCGGGCTCCTGAAGAACGGCACCCTGAAGAGCTACGACGGGCTTCCCCACGGGATGCTGTCGACCCATCCGGACGTTCTCAACCCGGACATTCTGGCGTTCTTGCAGGACTAGCGCAGACAACTCGGCGCGGCCGCCGATGGGTTCACCTCAGGAGGCCCCCGCCCGCCACCGCTGGTCCGCCCGGCCCGCCTCCCGCTCCAGGGACACCGAGCCGTCCCCGCTCGCCGTCACCGCGTGGTCCGGGGCGATGTCCGGGCGGATGACACCGCGGGCGTCGACGGCGAACCTCAGGTTCTGGCCGTTGTCGCCGTCCACCGAGTCGCACTCCCAGATGCCGACGCCGCGGTCCACGGCGCCTCTGCTGTCCAGGCAGTACGCGGGGTCGGCGTACGACTGCAGCACATCCCGCCCGGAGTCGAACCGCCACAGCTGGGTCGGTGAGTACGTGCAGGGCGACGCGACGACGTCCGTGCGCTTCTCCAGGTCGCCGTCGATGTCCAGGCACAGACCCGAAGCGACGTTCACCACCTGGGCGTACGTGCTGCCCGGCGGGACCTGCGCCGGCGCGGTGCGGCTGTGCGAGGGCGTGGGGCGCGCCCGGTGCGGCGGGGGCGGAGTACGGGTCGGTGACGGGGAGGTGCCGGTCGCCGGCGACGACGGTGACGGGGAGGCCGGCGGGGTGGGGGCCGGGACGGTCGCCGTGACCGTCACCGGGGGCGGGCTCACCGGGCCGGCCGTCGAGGCGGCCCTCTCCGGGGCGGGCGACCCGCCCCGCGACAGCAGGAGGACCAGCAGCGGTGCCACGGCGACGCCGAGCGCCGCGGAGGTCAACACCAAGCGCCGTGAGGGCGGCCAGGCACCGGCCGTCGCACGGCTGTCCGTGCCGGGCGCCTCCTCCGGCCCCGCGCACGACACGTACGCCGTACCCGCCCAGGGCAGCAAGCCCTCGGCCAGTGCCGCGCGCGGAGTGTCCCGCAGGGTGCACAACTCCTCGTACGCGGCGGTGCAGTGGGCGCAGCGCGCCATGTGACCGTGCAGGTCGGCGCTGGTGCGACGACTGCCGGGCCGTACCGACTCCTCGATGAGCCTGCGGAAGTCGCCGCACCGGGGATCGTCGGAGGCCGCCAGACGGGACCGCAGACAGGCCTGGGCCAGCGTCTGGAGCGCGGGTCGGGTGCCGTGGGCGACGTCCTGCGGGGTGAGGCCGAGCAGCGTCGCCGTGCTGTCCTCGGCCTCCTCCTCCACGATGCCGTACCAGAGCAGGCCCTGTGTCCGGTACGGCAAGGTGCGGAACGCCGCGAGCATGGGCGGCACGGGGCCTTCGGCGCCCGCCGTGTTCAGGACGAGCAGCAACCCGGCGTCGAGTCCGCCGGCCCGTTCGTCCAGGGCCCACGTCCGGGCAACCTGGGCCGTCAGCAGCAGGAGGTGGTGACGCAGCGGGCCGCCCGGGTCGGTGCCGCGCGCGGCCCGGCGTGCGGCTGTCGCGAAGGCCTGGGCGGCGAGTTGGCGGGCCGACGAGTCGCCGGCCGCGCACTGGCGGGCGTAGGCGAGCACCGGCCCGCCGTGCCGGGCGCGCAGTTCCTGCAGAGCGGAATACGCCCTTGACGTGTCGGCGCGCAGTAACTCCGTCAAACGCTCGTCCGACGCACCGCTGTACTCGCCGCCGCTGCCACCGGGTCCGTCGCCGGTTCCGTCGGCCCGTACCATCGATCCGCCTCCTCGTCACCCGTGCCGACCCGTGTGACCGCTCCTGACGGACCAGCCAGTTTGGGGCTGCCCATAGTGGTGGAAGGGGAAGGTGTGAGGAAAGAGGTTCCGGGCGAGTAACACGATCTGCGGTCGGCAGCCGGCGCTCGGGCGTGGCGGGCGGGGTGTCCGGCACGAGGCGTGCCGCGCGCGAGCCCCTCGCCCCCCCGGGAGGTTCCGAGGCGGTCTCCGCACCGACGGGACGTCGGGCAGCCGGGCCTCTGTTCGGCGCGCCACGTCCGCCGGCACACGCCGGGCGGCGTCGTCTGGACTCCAGCCTGCGAGGTGATGCGACGTGAGGTGTCACGCCTGCGCCGGCGGGAGGGCCGGGGCGGCGACTGCCACCGGCGCCGGCGGTTCCCCGTACCGGCCCGGTCAGCCGCCCGGATGGGCCGGGTGACGCTCGGAATGTGCGTGCTGCCCGCCGACCGGTGATCGCTACGCTCAGCCCGCACGGGGACATGGGGACGGCGGTCACCGGTGGCGTCCTACGGCTGCGTGCCGCTGCCTACCGCTTCGCGGCCGAACGGTGCCGTGTGCGCAGCAGCCCGGCGGCCGCACCGGCGGCGAGCAGCCCGCCGCCGGCCAGGCCGGTCGTGCGCACGGAGGTCGAGGAGCCCTCATCGGCGGCGAGTCGGCCGCCGACGCCGGCGCGGACCATTCCCGCGTCCTGGGTCGCGCGGCAGGTCCCGCCGCGGACCATGTCCAGGTGCATCGCCACCACCGGGCGGGCGCTGCGGGCGGCGGCCACGGCCTGGGCGTTCCGGCCCGCCTTGATCTCCTGGTCGATCAGGGCCAGCGTCTTGCGGTGCGCGGTGTCCTGGGTGGTGAGCCAGGCCGCGTCGTACGCCGCGCTGCCGGCCTTCGCCTGCACGGCGGCCAGTTCCTTCTTCTGTTCCGCGGACGGGGAAGCCGGCAGCTTCACCTTCAGCTTGCCGGCGAGCGCGCTGACGTCCGCGTCCAGCCTGCGGTGGTCGCGCACCAGCACGGCGCCGACCTCCTTCACACACTGGCTCGTCGCGTGGTTCCGGGTGTCCTCCCCCGCCGCTGTCTCCGCGAGATTGCCCTGGTGCGCCTGTATCAGGAACGTCTCGTCCTGACTGGTTCCATCGGCGGCGAGTGCCTGGGGTGCGGACACACCGCACAGCGCCACCGCCGCCACTGCGGCGGCCACCGGTCGTCCATGCATGGGAACTGCTCCTTTCGAGCCGGCGGGGCCACAGGGCACCGCGCCGGCGATCGGAACGGGGCGCTGACACAGCGCCCCCGCATGAATCCGTACCGAGGGGCCGCCCGGCTCTATCACCGGGAGCCGGTCGTCCACCCGAGTGGCCGATGGGCGTGCCCCGGGCAGCCGACAGGCGTGCGCCCGAGCGGGTGCGGGGACGCGGCGCCGAGAGGCCCGC
The DNA here is from genome assembly GCF_053587115.1 of Streptomyces sp. NPDC003697. Lineage (NCBI taxonomy): Bacteria > Bacillati > Actinomycetota > Actinomycetes > Kitasatosporales > Streptomycetaceae > Streptomyces > Streptomyces sp. NPDC003697. The sequence goes on along the minus strand of NZ_JBSFNN010000011.1, from coordinate 103,398 downwards.
CGCGACACGAGACCGGACGCCGTCCACCCCCGTCGTCCGCGCGGCGGGACCAGCCGGAGCCGGGGCCCGACGCCGCCGGACCCGCCACCCCGGGTCGACGTGCCGGCAACGGCTCGTTCAACCGTGCCGCGTGAGGGGCGACTTGTGGGTCGTGGCCGGGCGGCGGACCAGTACGCGTGTGGTGCTGCCGTCGTCCTCCTCGATGTCCCGGACGTGCTCGAATTCGATTCTTTCCAGCAGGGTCAGGGAGGCGCTGTTCGGCGCGGCCACGGTGGCGTGGATCTCGGTCAGTCCGAGGGTGCCGAAGCCATGGGCGACGACCGCCTCCGCCAGCTCGGTCCCCAGGCCGCACCCCCAGGCCGCCGGCGCCAGCGCGTAGACGATCTCGTGGCCTCCGGTGACGTCGGTCGGCTTGATCTCGGCATGCCCGACCAGGAGTCCGTCCCGGCGAACGGCCCAGACGTCGAACAGGTCCTCGGCGTAGACCTTGGTGAAGATCCGTCGGAACAGGGCGCGGTCCGCTGCTTCGGCGGCAGGGCCGTCACCCATCCAGCGCGACACCCGGGTGTCCTGGAACAGGGCGACGAAGCCCTCTTCGTCCTCGGGGACGTACGGCTGAAGGAGCAGCCGCTCGGTGCGCAGAGTCGGAGTCACGGACGGCGACGCTACCCACGCGGCATCCGGCTCGGCAAACCACTTTCACCTGCGCCGACGTCGCCCCCTTCACCGCCGCGTCACCCTTGCCGGAAGCCGCGGAGACTCACGGTCCCCCCATACTCCGTCGCGGGTGCCGGCGCGCGACCCTGCCCCCACAGTACGCAGGAGCGTCGGGTCCGGCGGGCCCGTGCGACGCGTTGTACGAGGGGGCTACTGGAGAGTTCTCTTCCGCTATCTTGTTACGGCGTCGTAGTTCACACCTCAATCAGGTTCGCCGGCGCTCCTCCTGCCTGTCTTCGTCTCTCCTTTCCGAGCGGAGTTCACGTGACCCAAAGCTGTGTCATGGCCATGGCCGGAATGTCCGAAGTGCTCTCCGTCGCCTGAGCGGCGGACAACGCCCCGGCCGTCCGTCCGTCCCCGCTCAACGAAAGACCCCCACTTCGTGACCGTCTCCCTGCACGAGGCCCAGCCGGCCGGCCGGCACGCGGCAGTCCCCACGGGCGGCCTGTTCCGACGGATCTACGCACCCCGCGCCTGCGACGCGCTCGCCTATTCCATGGCGACGTACGCCATGCCGCTCGTGGTGCTGGCCACCACCGGTTCCGCGTCCCTGACGGGTCTGGCCTTCGCGCTGGAATGGATACCCCGGGTGGCCGCGTTCAGCTTCGCCGGCGCCCTGGTGTCCCGCAGCGGCGCGGCGATCGTGTGCTTCCTCGCCTCCCTCGCCCGCGCCCTGCTGGTGGCCGGCGGCGCTGCCGTGCTGATCATGCTGCCGCCGGGCACGACCGAGACCCTCACCGTCATGGCGCTGGCCGCCCTGACCGGCGCGCTGACGCAGTTCAGCTTCATCGCCAACGAGGCCGTCGGCGCCATCGTCAGCCGCCGCACCGAGGGGCAGTCCCACAAGGTGCAGTCGGTGCTGATCGGCATCGACCAGACGGCCACCCTCGTCGGCCCGGCGCTTGGCGGCGTCCTGCTGCTCACCGGGCCGACCCGCATGCTCGCGTGCCTGAGCCTGCTGTCCTTCCTGTCCGCCGGGCTCGCCCTGCAGACGCCGCCCACTCCCCTGCGCGCCGCGCATCAGAAGGGGCCCGAGTCGGGCGGTGGTCTGCGGGAGGGCTGGCGGACGCTGCGAGGACTGCCGTCCCTGCGCAGGCTGGTGGCCGGACTGGCCTGCTCCAACCTCGCGCTCGGACTGCTGCAGTCGGCCAGCCCCGTCCTTGTGGAGGGCCGCTTCGGCCGGTCCGCGGCCGCCGTCGGCACGCTCTGGTCGGTCGCGGCCGCCGCCACGCTGGTCGCGGTCGCCTGTTGCCGGGTCCTTCTCGACCGGCTGGGTCTGTGGGGGGTCGGCGTCGCCAGCGCGACCATCGCGGCCGCCGCCTGCCTGGCCGTGCCGCAGGCCCCCTCCTACGCCGGTTACGTGGCCCTGGTGGCCCTGTTCATGGCCGCCGACGGAGGGCTCACCGTCGTCCTGCGCACCGTGCGGTCGCTGGTCATCCCGCCCGCGGCGTTCGCCACGACCCTTTCCCTGACCATCCTGCTCCTGCTCCTGCCCTACCCCGTCGCCGGCGTCGTGCTCGCCCTCACCCCGCCGCCGTATCTGGCCGATGTCATCGGGGCGTGCGCCGCGCTGCAGGCCCTGGTCCTGTTCGTGACGTTCGTACGGCTGCGCAGGGACCCGGTGCTGCGAGCCACGGCGTCCTCGGCCCGCAGCGGGGCCTGACCGGCGGTGCGCCGTGCCCACGGGGCGGGGCCTGCGAGCGGTGTGTACGCACGTCGTGGGGCCGGTCACCGCGGCGTCACCCCGGTGGCCGGCGTGGACGGCCGGCTCGGCTCGCGGACCGGCCGCGGTGGCGGACCGCGTCGGCGTCAGGCCGGGGTCCTGGACCCCGTTCCCGAGCCGCGGGCGCGCAGTTCCTCGTTGATGCGTTTCGCTTCTTCGAGCTGGTCCTCGAGGATGACGATGCGGCAGGCGGCCTCGATCGGGGTGCCGGCGTCGACGAGTTCGCGGGCACGGGCCGCGATGCGCAACTGGTAGCGGGAGTAGCGGCGGTGGCCGCCCTCGGAGCGCAGTGGGGTGATCAGGCGGTTGGCACCCAGGGCGCGAAGGAAGGCGGGGGTGGTGCCGAGCATGTCGGCGGCCCGGCCGATGGTGTAGGCCGGGTAGTCCTCGTCGTCGAGAGCGCCGACGGGGCGGGAACTCGCAGCGGGCATAGACCTCTTCTTTCGGGAACGCGTCGGGGGGCCCGGGCGCCAACTGCGGCGCCCGGGCCCCGAGGTTTCAACACCATCTGCCGGCTGACTTCACGCCGGCTTCCCTGTTCCGCCCGTCCACCCGAGGGCGGAGGTGCGGGGATCGCGTAGGTATGACCGTGGACCACCTTCCGTTCTGGGGCCTGCGGTACCCGGGTGCCATGGCTGCCCGGGCGATCCTGATGGCGTCTGCTCCTCCCTCTTTCGGTTTCGCCGGCGGTACTTGCTGGACTTCGTGGGTACTGCCTTCGGCCGACAGTCACCGGCGGGACCGTTCTCCGCGCTCCCGCCGCCGGACTGCCGATCCGTCCTGCTGGACGTTCCCGCGCGGCAGTTCGTGTCTGCCGCGCCTTCTTCGACCTCCGTGAGTACGGGCAATACGTTACTGGCCCGACCCCACCATGTCTACTGCCGCCGCTGCAGATTTACTCCGGGGGGCCCTACCGGCTTCCTGTCGCAGGTGGGTCAGGGAGACGGCCGTGGCCCGGCCCGCGGGCAGCGGACGGCCACGCCCCGAACCGGCGGAAACCGCGGCCCCGTACGGCGCGAACGCCGGCCGGGGCCGTGTACGAGGTCGTGACCGTGAAGAGCGGTCGCCTGCGCGGCGAAGGGCTCTGCCCGGTCGGTGCCCGCGGCTCAGGTGGGGCCCTGCTCCCCCGCGGTGAACGGCTGGGGCTGTGCGATGAGGAGGGCGACGTCGTCGTGGTCGTCGGGATCGCGCAGGGACTGCAGGAGCCACTGGCAGGTGGCGTCCAGCGGGCGGGACGGTTCGTCGAGGATGCGGAGCAGGGTGTTCAGCCGCTCGTCGATCGGGTGGTGACGGGTTTCGACGAGGCCGTCGGTGTACAGGACGAGCCGGTCGCCGACGTTCAGCTCGAAGGCGACCGTGTCGAACGGGACGCCGCCGACCCCGAGAGGCACCCCGGTGGGGAGGTCGAGGAGTTCGGGACGCTGTCCGTCGCGGATGAGGACGGGCGGCAGGTGACCCGCGTTGGCGATGTGGCACTGATGGAGGTGCGGGTCGTAGGCGGCGTAGAGGCAGGTGACGATGTAGTGCTCCAGACCGCGGGTGATCTTGTCGAGGTGCTGGAGGACCTCGTCGGGGCTGAGTTCCAGGTCGGCGTAGGCGCAGGTGGCCGTGCGCAGACGCCCCATCGTCGCGGCGGCGTCGATGCCGTTGCCCATCACGTCGCCGACCACCAGGGCCGTCTTGTCGCCGCTGAGGGGGATGACGTCGTACCAGTCGCCGCCGACCTCACAGGAGGCCTGGGCTGGCTGGTACCGGGAGGCGACTTCCAGACCGGCCAGGCGGGGATGCCGGCCGGGCAGCAGGCTGCGCTGGAGCGTTTCGGCGGAGTTGCGCACGCTCTCGTGCCAGCGGGCGTTGTCGATGGCCACCGCGGCCCGGGCGGCCAGCTCGGAGGCGAGGACCACGTCGTCCTCGTCGAAGGGGAGGGGGTTGCGGGTGCGCAGCAGGTCGAAGGCGCCGAGCACCTCGTTGTGGGCGATCAGCGGCACGGCGAGATAGGAGTGCACGCCGGCCCGGGCGAAGGCGGCGGCGGCGTCAGGGTCGCGGGCGATGCGCAGCAGATCGTCCTGTCCGGTGTGGGCGACGACGACCGGCTGTCCGGTGTGGACGCACCGGGTGATCAGACGGTCCGGGCCGTAGGCGGCGAGGTCGCCGACCTGGTCCGCGGCGGCGGTGGCCTCTGTGGGATAGGCCGCGGTCACGGCCAGTGCGCGGAAGAGTTCCGGCCCCTCGTGGGGGCCGGTGCCGCGGCGGAAGGCCAGGACGGCGTCGAGGACGTCGACCGCCGCGATGTCGGCCAGGTCCGGCACGGCGACGTTCGCCAGCTCCTGGGCGGTCTGCCCCACCTCCAGGGTGGTGCCCACGCGGGCCGCGGCGTCGGCGATCAGTGCCAGACGGCGCCGGGCCCGGTCCGCCTCGGTCGCGCTCCGGTGGCGTTCGGTGACGTCGACGACGGAGTTCGCCACGCCGATCACCCGCCCGTTGGATCCTTCGAGCCGGTAGTAGGACACCGACCAGGCGTGATCGTGGTCGGGGTCGGCCGGGGTGCGGCCGACGATGTACTGGTCGATCAGCGGAGTCCCGGTGACCAGGACCTGCCGCAGGGCGGACTCGATCGTGTCGATGCCGGTGAACGGATGGATGTCGCGCGGTCGACGGCCGATGTGGTCGGCGGCAGGGATGCCGTTGATCCGTTCCAGGGCGGGGTTGACCAGCAAATAGCGCAGGTCGGGGTCCAGGAGCGAGACCCCGATCGGTGACTGCGACACCAGGCGCTCGCACAGCGCGAGCTGCGTCTCGATCCCCTCCAGGGTGGCCTGGTCGGCGGCGATGCCCAGGGCGTAGACCTCGCCGACGTCGTCCAGCAGCCGCATGGTGCGGAACTCCACCAGGCGGGTGCTGCCGTCCTTGTGCCGGACGGGGAACGCGCCCGCCCAGCTCGCGCCGGTGCCCATCACCTCGGCGAACAGCCGGGTCACCAGTTCACGGTGCTCCGCGTGGACCAGCAGCCGGGCCGCGTACCGGCCCAGTGCCTCCTCGGGCTTGTAGCCGAAGACGTCGCTGGCCTGCGGGCTCCAGAACACGATCCGCCCCTCGCTGTCCAGCACCACCGCGGACACGCTGAGCCGGTCGAGCAGGCCGCCCGGCGGCAACGGCCCCGGCTGGCGGGCCTCCTGGGCCTGGAACGGTTCGTCTGTTTCCATCCTGCAGCTCCCTCCGTGACGGAGCCCGAGGGCTGCGGCTGCCGGCCACACTCCATGCTGCTCCCCTGATCGGGCGTCGCACGAACGGGAGGACGCGGTGGTGGTGCGGGGAGGCGGCCCGGGCGGCGAGCGGCAGTGGATCCCACAGGTCCCACAGGTCCCACAGTAGGCTGTAGGGGCTCGGGGCCCGCCACGCCTGGAGTCCGGTATGCCTCGCACCATCTGGTCCGGTGCCATCTCGTTCGGCCTGGTCACCGTGCCCATCCATGTGCAGTCCGCGACCGAGGACCACTCGATCCGCTTCCACCAGTACCACCTGCCGGACATGGGCCGGATACGGGTGCGCAAGTTCTGCGAGATCGAGGACCGCGAGGTGGAGCCCTACGAGATCGGCAAGGGGTACGAGTGGGCCCGGGACCGGGTCGTCCCGATCAGCGACGACGACCTCGGCAACCTTCCGCTCCCCACCGCGAAGGCCGTCGAGATCGAGGCGTTCGTGCCGTTGGAGTCCATCGACCCCATCCGCATCGGTGAGGGCTATTACCTGGCCCCGGACGGCCAGGTCGCCGCGAAGCCGTACGAGCTGCTGCGGCGCGCCCTGGGCCGGTCCTCGCGGGTGGCGATCGCCAAGTGGGCGTGGCACGGCCGGGAGCGCCTCGGCATCCTCCGCGTCAAGGACGACGTGATCGTGCTGCATCTGATGCGCTGGCCCGACGAGATCCGCGACCCGGCGTCCCTCGTCCCGCCGCCGGTGGAGCTGTCGGAGGACGAGATCCGGGGCGCACTCGCGCTGATGGACTCCATGACCCGCGAGGAACTCGAGGGCCCGGAGTTCCGGGACACCTACACCGAGGCGCTGGAGCAGATCATCGAGGCGAAGCGGGAGCACAAGGAGCCGTCCGCCCTCCCGGAGCCGGCCGCGGAGCCCGGCCAGGTCCTCGACCTGATGGCCGCCCTGAACGCGTCCGTCACCCAGGCCCGGGCCGCCCGCGGTGAGGACGCGGAGGGCGAGGCCGAGGTGCACGAGCTGCCCACCCCGAAGAAGTCACCGGCGAAGAAGCAGCCCGCCAGGAAGACCGCGAAGAAGCCCGCGAAGAAGGCAGCCGGCCGGCGTCCACGGAGCGCCTGACCGGGGCGGGGGGTGGCCGGTCGCCGTCCGGCGCGCGTGTGCGCGGGGCGGACCGCCGTCCGGGCCCTCCCCCGCCGTGGGGGCCGGCCCCCACGGACGGGGACGGCGGCCGGCTGCGCTTCGTCGCTTCGTCGGCGCCGCTCAGCCGGGCTGCGGTACGGCGTCCCCGGCGGGGGCATCGCGTCCACCGGCGGCGGCGCCGAACCACTTCGACAGCCGGCCGAGCAGTTCCCGCTGGTCCTCACCGGCCCAGGCGACGTGGCCGTCCGGCCGCAGCAGCACCGCGGGAACGTCCAGTTCCTCGCTGACGTCGACGACGTGGTCGACCCGGTCCGCCCAGCCGTCCACCGAGAGCCGGCCGGTCTGGTCGAGCAGCAGTCCGCGGCCGCCGTGCATCGACTCGTAGAGGCGTCCCCGCTTCAGCTTCACGTCCCGCAACCGCCGGCCGAGCAGCTCATGGCCCTCACCGAGGTCGTAGCGGACCCCGACCGCGGTGATCATCCCGGTCACGTACCGGTTCACCTCCTCGAAGTCCATCAGCGTCGAGAGCAGCTCCCGCAGCGCGGTCGCACCCGGATCGGTGCCCAGCAGCGTCATCTGCGCGCGCGTGTTCACCAGCACGCGGGCGCCGACCGGGTGCCGTTCGGCGTGGTAGCTGTCCAGCAGGCCCTCCGGAGCCCAGCCGTTGACCTCGGCGGCCAGCTTCCAGCCGAGGTTGAACGCGTCCTGCACGCCGAGGTTGAGCCCCTGCCCGCCGGTCGGCGGGTGGACGTGCGCCGCGTCGCCGGCCAGCAGCACCCGGCCGACCCGGTAGCGCTCGGCCTGCCGGGTGGCGTCGCCGAACCGGGACAGCCAGCGCGGGGAGTGCACACCGAAATCGGTGCCCGCGAACGCGCGCAGCTGCCGCCTGAACTCCTCGAGGGTCGGTGCGGCCGCACGGTCCTCGGCCACCCCGTCGGCGGGCACGATGATGCGGTACAGCCCCTGGTGCCCGTCCACGTCGGGCATGGCGCCGAACCGCAGCTGGGTCTTGCGGACCTCCTCGACGACGGCGGCGATCGTCGCCGCGTCCTCGGTCGCCTCCATGTCGCCCAGCAGCGTCTCGACCCGGGCGGGCTCACCGGGGAAATCGACGCCGAGCCGCTTGCGCACCACGCTGCGGCCGCCGTCGCACCCGACGAGGTAGCGTGCCCGCACGTGCGTGCCGTCCGCCAGTTCGACGGTCACCCCGTCCTCGTCCTGGCTCAGGCCGGTGACTTCGCAGCCGCGCCGGATCTCGGCACCGAGTTCGCGGGCGCGTTCGTCGAGCAGCCGTTCGGTGACCTGCTGCGGGACGGCGAGACCGTACGGGTGAGCCGTGTCCAGCCGGTCCGGCCACGGCTTGACGATGCCCCCGAAGACACCGCCGGCCTGGAACTTCCGACCGGCCGCGAGGAACCGCTCCAGCAGGCCGCGCTGGTCCATGATCTCGACGCTGCGCGCGTGCAGGCCACGTCCGCGGGACTGCCCGGCCGGCTCGGTCAGCTTCTCCAGCACGACCACACGCACTCCGGCGAGCCGGAGCTCCGCGGCCAGCATCAACCCGGTCGGTCCACCGCCGGCCACGATCACGTCGATCATCGTTCCCCCATCTGTGCAGGTCCTGGCTTTGGACCGCGATTCTGCGGCACGAACCGGGCCTTGCCGCAAGCCCCCCGGTGCGCTATAAGTTGAGAGTGGCAAGGAGTGCGTAACCTCCTTGCCTTTCCTGTTTCGTGTCATCCACGTTCGTGTCGTCCGCCGGGAGCCGGCGCGGGACGGCTCCCGCGAACCGGGGGCCCGTACCGCTGCGCCGACCGAGGGATCGTGCGATCGGGTCAAGTTGCCCGCCCGGGGGGCTGTCGGCCTTCCGCCGGGAGGGCTCCCCGTCCACAGTGTGATCATGAAGACCACGCCACTGCGCTGTCTGCAGCGCTCCCTCGCCTGCTCGGCTGCTGCGACCGTCATCAGCCTCGCCGCCGTCCTGGCCTCCGCCTCGGCCGCCGTTGCGGACGCCGCTTCCCCGCCCAGCCGTGAGGGACAGGTGCAGAACTGCGACGCGAAGCCGGCACAGCAGGGCTTCGATGCCCTGCTGTGGACCATTCTCCCCAAGCCCGCGGACAACGCGGCGCGTCACGAGCACTGCAGCTCCCAGTCGGACGATGTCAAACCCGGCGGCCGCGAGTCGGACGACGCCGTGCCCGGCGGTCCCCAGGCGGACGACGTCGAGCCCGGCGGCCGCGAGTCGGACGACGCCGAGCCCGGGGGCCGCGGCTAGGGCGACGACGCCGGCCGGGGCACGGCGGCGTTCGGCGCCGCCGTTCCCGTCGACGGGGCGGGCGCACGGTGCGGAACTGCCGTCGCGTACCGCGCCGTCGAGTCGTGGGCCGGCCGGGCGGCCGGCCCACGAAGACATCCGTCCCTCCGTTCAGACCGCTTCGGTCGTGGAGATGACGATCATCCTGGTCACCGTCCCGTCGTCGCCGACGACGTCGCGCACGTGCCGGAAGCCGAGGCGCCGGCACATCGCCAGGCTGGCGGTGTTCTCGGCGCCGACCATGCCGTAGGCCTCCTTGAGCCCCAGGTTGTCGGCGGCGTGGCGGAGCAGGCCGCGGACCACCTCGCCGCCCAGGCCCCTGCCCCAGTGCCCCGGGACCAGCGCGGTGACCAGTTCGTGGCCGTCGACGTTGCCGGTCTTCTTGATCTCGGCGTGCCCGACGTAGACGCCGTCGCACCACAGTCCCCACACGTCGAACCTCCGCGTGGGGTACACCTCGGTCAGGATGGCGCGGAACAGGGTGCGGATGTGCTCCTCGGGCACTCTCTCCTGGCCCATCCAGCGGCATACCTCCTCATCGCGCAGCAGGGCGACGAAGTGGTCCTCGTCCTCGGGGCGGTAGGGGATGAAGTCGAGTCGTTCGGTGTGCAGTTCGGGTGTCATGCGGAGTTCCTCTCGGCGGGCGGAGGCCCGGGAGGGCCCGGGGGCGTGACACCCGCGCCCCCGGGCCCGGTGTACGGCGGACGGGGTCAGGCCCCCGTGTTCTCCATGCGCTCGCGCAGGCTGCGCGGGCGCATGTCGGTCCAGACCTCGTCGACGTACGCGGAGCACTCGGCCTCGGTGCCTTCCTTGCCGACGGGGTGCCAGCCGGCGGGCACCTCCACGTCGACCGGCCACAGCGAGTACTGCTCCTCGTCGTTGCGCAGGACCTGGTAGCGGGTGTTCTCGTCCATGTCAGCTCTTTCGTCGGTGGGTCGGGGTGGTTCGGGCCGGCCCCGGTGGGATCCGGCCGGCTCGGGTCGCCCGGGCTGCCGCTCGGGCCGTGTCCCGGCAGGAGCCGGGCCACGACGCCGGCGGCGACCGCGGCCGGCGGGGGGCCCGCCCCGGCCTGATGCCGGGGCGGGAGACCGTCACAGGCTTCCCCGGGCGTGCCGGGCGATGTGCCGCAGTGCCTCGGCGAACTCGTCGGCGACGCGGCGCACGGTCGCCGTGTCGTGCACGCCGGGGCGGTGGTGCCAGGTGAAGGCGAGCCGGCCGTTCTGCACCGCGCCGACCACTTCCAGCAGGTGGGAGCCCCCGTCCCGGGGGTCGTGGTCCAGGCCGAACGAGCCGTGCTCGGCGCGCACCAGGCCATCGCCGTCGGTCTCCGGACGGGCGTCCCACTGGCCGAGGTAGTTGAACACCACCTGTCCGAGCGCCGCCGCACCGAGGCGCTCGCGGACCTCGGGCGGGCCGAAGGTGCGCAGGGCACCGAATCCCAGGCCGTTGCCGGGCACCGCGCGCAGCTGGCGGCGCACCGACTTCACCAGGGACCGCCAGTCGCGTGCCGGGCCGAGGTCGTCCGGCTCGGGCACCCGCAGGGCGACCGGATGGACGGTGGTGAACCAGCCGACCGTGCGGGAGAGGTCCACTCCGTCGAGCACGTCCTCGCGACCGTGTCCCTCGAGGTCCAGGCGCACCCGGTCGTGTCCGGTCCAGCGGGACAGGGCCAGGGCGAGGGCGGCCAGCAGGACGTCGTTGACGCGGGTGCGGTAGGCCGTCGGCGCGGCGCGCAGCAGGGCCGTGGTGTCCTCCTCGCCCAGTTCCACGGTCAGCGCCCCGGTGTGCGCCGCGTCGGTTCCCGGCGCGGGTGCGGCCGGCAGCGGCTCGGCGGTCACCGCCTGCTCCCAGTACGCCAGTTCGTGGTCCAGGCCGCCGCCGGCGACGTGCGCGGCGAGACGGCGGGCCCAGTCCCGGAAGGAGGTGCTGCGCTCCCCCAGGGTGACGGGGCCGTCCTGCAGGGCCTGCCGGTACGCCGCCTCCAGGTCGTCGCGCAGGATCCGCCAGGAGACGGCGTCGACGACCAGGTGGTGGGCGACCAGCAGGAGGTGGGCCGGCCGGCCCGGGTCGCCGCTGAACAGGGCCGCCCGCAGCAGCGGGCCGTGCGCCAGGTCGAACCCGGCGTGCAGGCGGTCGGCGGCCCGCTCCATGGCCGCGTCGGCCTCCTTCGGGGACAGCCCCGTCAGGTCGTGGGCGACGAGGACGTCGTAGGACCCGGCCGGCGGCGGATTGAACTGGTGCCAGCCGTCGGCGTCCTCGGTGAAGCGCATGCGCAGGGCGTCGTGGTGCTCCAGGAGGGCGGCGAGAGCCCGGCGCAGGGCGCCGGTGTCCGGGTCCGCGGCCAGTTCGAGGAGGACGGACTGGTTGAAGTGGTGGTGGGCGGCGCGCGGGGTGGTGAGGAACCACTCCTGGATGGGGGTCAGCGGGACCTCTCCGGCCACCGGTCCCTCACCCGCGCTCTGCGGCACCGCGCGGACGGCGGTGGCCAGTTCGGCGACGGTCTGGTGGGTGAACAGGTCACGGGTGGCCAGGTGCAGTCCGTCGCGGCGCAGCCGGGAGACGACCTGCATGCTGAGGATGGAGTCTCCGCCGAGGTGGAAGAAGTTGTCGTCGGCGCCGACCTCCTCCACCCCCAGGACGTCGGCCCAGATGCGGGCGATGCGGCGCTCGGTGTCGGTGCGCGGCGCGGTCCGCGGTCCGCCGGCGCTCTGCGCGGGGCCGGGCTGGGGCAGGGCGCGCCGGTCGGTCTTCCCGTTCGGGGTGAGCGGCAGCCGCTCCAGCGGGACGAACACCGTGGGGACCATGTGCGGGGGCAGCAGCCCGGCCAGGTGCTCGCGCAGCTGTGCCACCGCGAGCTGCCCGGGGTCCTGCGCGGCGGGGTCCGGTTCGGGGACCACGTAGGCCACCAGCCGGCCGGTTCCGTTGCCCGGCCCGCCCGCCGGTCCGTCGGTGCGGACGGCGACCACGGCCTCCCGCACCCGCGGGCTGCGGCGCAGCGCGCTCTCGATCTCGCCCGGCTCGATCCGGTAGCCGCGCAGCTTGACCTGGTCGTCGGCGCGTCCGGCGTAGCGCAGTTGCCCGTCGGCGTCCCAGCGCACCAGGTCACCGGTGCGGTACATCCGCTCCCCCGGCGCGCCGAAGGGGTCGGCGACGAAGCGCCGGGCGGTCAGGCCGGGGCGGTTCAGGTAGCCGCGGGCGAGTCCGGGACCCGCCACGTACAGCTCGCCGGTCACTCCCGGCGGCACCGGGCGCAGCGCGGCGTCGAGGACGTGGACGCGGGTGGCGCCGGACGGCCGGCCGATCGGCGGTGCCTCCGGGCCGGGTGACAGGGGGCCGGTCCAGGTGGCGACCACGGTGGCCTCGGTGGGCCCGTAGGAGTTGACCATGCGGCGGCCGGGCGCCCACTGCTCGACCAGGTCGGCCGGGCACGCCTCGGCGCCGACGATCAGGGTGCGCAGGTCAGGCAGGGCGCCGGCCGTCCCGGGCGGCACGGTGGCCAGCGCGGCGGGGGGAATCAGCGTGTGGCTGATGCGCCGCTCGGCGAGCACCTCGGCCAGCCGCTCGCCGACCAGGGGTCCCTCCTCCCCGGTGACGAGGGTGGCTCCGGTGAGGAGGGAGACGCACAGCTCCAGGACGGAGGCGTCGAAGCTCGGCGAGGCGAACTGCAGCACCCGGTCGCCGGGGCCGGCGGCGTACTGCTCGGCGGCGGCCGCGGCGAAGGAGGCCAGTCCGCGGTGGCTGACCACCACGCCCTTGGGGGTTCCGGTGGACCCGGACGTGTAGATGACGTAGGCGGGGTGGTCCGGGCCGAGTGCGGTGGTGCGGTCCGCGTCCGTGGGTGCGGTGTCCGGTCCGGCGGCCGTCCACACGGACGCGGGGTCGTCCAGGACCAGCCACGCCCCCGCGTCGCGGACCATGAACTCCCGCCGCTGCTCGGGGTAGCCCGGGTCCACCGGCAGGAAGCAGCCGCCGGCCTTCGTGACGGCGAGCTGTGCCACCACCGTCTCCATGGCCCGGGGCAGGGACAGGGCGACGACGCGCTCGGGGCCGACACCGCGCTCGATCAGCTGGTGGGCCAGCCGGTTGGCCGCCCGGTCGGCCTCCGCGTACGTCAGTTGGCGGGTGGCGTCGGCCAGGGCGACCGCGTCGGGGGTGCGGGCCGCCTGCCGTTCGAACAGTTCGGGCAGGGTCGCCGCGGGCACCGGCGGGAAGGTGCCGCGTCCCTGGTCCAGCAGGGCCTTCAGCTCCTCGTCGGAGGCCAGCGGAAGCGCCCCCACCGTGTGGTCGGGGTCCTCGGCGACGGCCGTCAGCAGTGTCCGCAGCTGGCCGGCCAGCCGCTCGGCGGTCGTCGCGTCGAACAGGTCGGTGTTGTAGGTGAGCAGGCCGTGCAGGGCTCCGGACTCCGTCTCGGCGAACTCCAGGGTGAGGTCGAACGCCGCCTGCTGGAGATCCGGTTCGACGTCTTCGACGTGGAGGCCCGGCAGGTCGAGGTCGGCGGCCGGGGTGTTCTGCAGCACGACCATGACCTGGAACAGCGGGGTGCGGCTGGTGTCGCGCACCGACTGCACCTCGTCCACCACCCGCTCGAACGGCACGTCCTGGTGGGCGAAGGCGTCGAGCACGGTCCGCCGTACGTCGGCGAGGAACTCGCCGAAGGGCCGGTGCGCCTCGATGCGGGAGCGCAGTACCAGGGTGTTGACGAAGAACCCGACGAGGTCGCGGGTCTCGGCCCGGTCGCGGCCGGAGGTGACGGTGCCCACGGCGACGTCCCGCGCGCCGGACAGCCGGGCGAGGAAGGCCTGGGCGGCGGCGGCGAGCGTGGTGAACAGGGTGGCTCCCCGGTCCCGCCCGACCCGCGTCAGACGGCGGGCGGTCCGGGGCGGCAGGACCAGGCGGGTGCTGGCGCCGTTGCTGGTCCGCACCGCCGGGCGGGGCCGGTCGGTGGGCAGCTCCAGCGGTTCGGTGCCGGCCAGCTGCTCCTTCCAGTAGGCGAGTTGGCCGTCGGCCCCGGTGGCGCCCTCGGTGCGCTGCCAGTGGGCGTAGTCGGCGTACTGCACCGGCAGGGGTGGCAGCGGCCTGGTCTCGGCGCCCAGTTCCAGCCGGTAGAGGTGGGCCAGGTCGCCGGTGAGCACGGAGGTCGACCAGCCGTCGGTGACGATGTGGTGGAGCGTGAGGGTCAGGACGTGGTCGTCGTCCGCCAGGCGTACCAGGCCGGCCCGCAGCAGCGGGCCCACCCGCAGGTCGAAGGGGCGGGTGCGCTCCCCGGCCAGCAGCTCCCGCAGCCGGGTCTCGCGTTCCTTCGGCGGCATCGGGGACAGGTCGTGCAGCGGCAGGGGCACCGGCTGCGGCGGGTGGACGATCTGTATTCCGTGGCCGTCGGCGGTGTCGAAGGTGGTGCGCAACGACTCGTGCCGGGCCACCAGGGCGCCCAGGGCCGAGGCGAGGGCGCCGGTGTCGAGCGCCCCGCGCAGGCGCAGGGCGAGGGCGGTGATGTACTCGCTGCCGCCGGGCGCGAACTCCTCCAGGAAGAAGAGGCGTTGCTGGGCGTACGACATGGGGGCCGGCGTGTCGCGGGGAACCGGGACGACGGCAGGACGGCCCGGGTCACCGGCGCGGTGCTCCTCGAGCAGCCGGGCGAGTCCGGCGGGGGTGGGGTGGGTGAACACCTCCCTGGGCGAGAGGTCGGCGCCGAACACCTCGGCCAGGCGGGAGGCGAGCCGGATGCTGAGGAGGGAGTCGCCGCCCAGCTGGAAGAAGTCGTCCTCCACGCCGGGCAGGTCCACGCCGAGGACCCGGGCGAAGACGTCCGCGGTGAGCCGTTCGGTCTCGTTGCGGGGGGCGACCCGCGTGCCCCGCCCGGCGGCTTCCGCCTCCGGCGCCGGCAGCGCGGCCCGGTCGACCTTGCCGTTGCCGCTGAGCGGGAGCGCCGGCAGCGGCACGAACGCGGACGGCACGAGGTAGTCGGGCAGCGTGCGGCGGGCGAACGCCCGTACGTCGTCGAGGTCGTCACCGGCCGGGCCCACGAGGTAGGCCACCAGGGTGCGGGTGCCCGGCCGGTCCTCGCGGGCCAGCACGGCCACGTCCGCGACACCCGGGTGCGCCGCGAGCGCGGCCTCCACCTCACCGGGCTCCACCCGGAACCCGCGGATCTTCACCTGGTCGTCCGCGCGGCCGAGGAACTCGACCGTGCCGTCGGGGCGCCGCCGGGCCAGGTCCCCGGTGCGGTACATGCGGGCGCCGGGCGGCCCGGAGGGGTCGGCGAGGAACCGGGCCGCGGTGTCGCCGGGGCGGCCCAGGTAGCCGCGGGCCACCCCCTCGCCGGCCACGAACAGCTCGCCCGCGCAACCGGGCGGGACGGGCCGCAGCCGGCTGTCGAGGACGTGGACGCGTTTGTCGTCCAGGGGGTGCCCGATGGGCACGGTGCCGGGCACGGCCGTGGCGTCCGTGAGGCGCAGGGATGTCGCGAAGGTCGTGGTCTCGGTCGGGCCGTAGCCGTCCACGACGCTCAGGCCGGGGCAGGCGGCCAGCACCCGGCGGACGGCGGCGGCCGGGACCACGTCGCCGCCGGTCCACACCTCGCGCAGGCCCCGGAAGCAGTCCGGCGCGTCCTGCGCCAGCAGCCGGAACAGGCCCGCGGTCAGCCACAGCGCCGTCGGTCCGTCCTCGCCGGCGAGCCGCCGCAGCAGTGCCGCGTCCACCGTCTCCCGCGGCGAGACGATCACACAGCCGCCGTTGAGCAGCGGCGCCCACACCTCGAAGGTGGCGGCGTCGAAGGCCACCGGGGAGTGCAGCAGCACCCGCGCGCACACCCCGCCGGTGAACCGGCTGTCGGTGGCCAGCGAGGCGACGTCGCGGTGCCGCACCGCGACGGCCTTGGGCTGCCCCGTGGAGCCCGAGGTGAACATCACGTAGGCCAGCCGGTCGGGGTCGGCGGGCGGGACGGCCGGCATCACCGGGGCGGACGCGCCGCGGGCGGCGGTGACGTCGGCGGCGGTGAGCCGGATCGCGGCCTGCGCCCGCGTGAGCAGGGCGCTGCGCCGTTCCTCTGGAGCCCGGGTGTCCAGGGGCAGGTAGGCGCCGCCCGCCTTGAGGACCCCGAGCTGGGCGACGACGAGTTCGGCGGAGCGGTCCATCAGCAGCGCCACCCGCTCCTCGGCGCCCAGCCCTCCGGCGAGCAGCCGGGCCGCCACGTGGTCGGACCAGTGGGCGAGTTCGCGGTAGGTCAGCTCCCGGTCGCCGTCGCGCACGGCGACCGCGTCCGGCGTGCGGTGGGCCTGCTCGGTGAACAGGCCCACCGGGCTGCGCGGCGCCGCCTGCCGGGCGGTGCTGTTCCACCGTCGCAGGACGTCCCGGTCCGCGCCGGTGAACAGGTCCAAGGCGTCAATGTCGCCGTCGGCGCTGTCGGCGCCGTCGGCGAGGGCGGTGAGCGCGACGGCCAGGCGGGCCGCGGCGCGCTCGGCCGTGGCGCGGTCGAACAGCGCCGCGTCGTAGGCGAGGTCGAAGCCGAGCCGGTCGGTCAGGTGGGCGCGCAGGCACCACGGGAACGTGGTGGCGTCGTCGGCGCGCACCTCCTCCACGCCCACGCCGGTGCGAGCGGTGGCCGACGCGTCCACGGGGTAGTTCTCGAACACGACCATGCTGTCGAACAGCGCCTCGCCGGCCGGCACGTCGCTGAGGGCCTGGATGCGGGGCAGGGCGAGGAAGTCGAAGCGGCGGGCGTCGCTCTGCCGCTCCTGCAGCTCCCGCAGCCAGGGCAGGACCGGGCCGGCGGGGACGCGGACCCGGGTCGGCACGGTGTTGATGAACATGCCGATCATGGAGTCGACGCCGGGCAGTTCGGCGGGGCGGCCGGAGACGGTGGTGCCGAACACCACGTCCCGGCGGCCGCTGTAACGGGCCAGGAGGAGCGCCCAGGCGCCCTGCACCAGGGTGTTGACGGTCAGTCCGCAGCGGGCGGCCGTCTCGCGCAGCCGCCGTGTGGTGGTCTCGTCCAGCTCCCGGGAGACGGCCGCCGCGGAGCGGGCGCGGTGCGCCTCGGCGGGCGTGCGGTCGTACGGCAGCGGGGTGCGCCCGGTGAATCCGGCGAGGGCGCCGGTCCAGTGGCGTTCGGCCTCCTCCTCGTCCTGGTCGCTCAGCCAGCGCAGGAAGTCGGCGAACGGCCGCCGTACCGGGGCGGGGGTGTCGGGGCCGCCGGTCAGCGCCGCGTACCGCTCGCAGACCTCGGTGAGCAGTTGCCCGGTGCTCCAGCCGTCCAGGGCGAGGTGGTGGGTGGACCACAGCAGCAGCACCTCGTCGCCGGGCAGCGCGGCCAGGGTGATGCGGGTGAGCGGGGCCGTGGTCAGGTCCATGCCCGCCGCGCGGTCCTCGGCGAGCAGCCGCTGGATCTCCTCCTCCCGCTCGGTGGGCGTCAGCCGGCGCCAGTCCAGGTGGGTGACGGGCAGCTCCGCGCGGTGGCGCACCACCTGGACCGGGTACGGCAGGCCCTTCCAGTGGACGCTGGTGCGCAGCGCCGGAGTGCGGTCGGCGACCTGCTGCCAGGCGGTGGCGAAGGCGCCCGGGTCGGCGACCCCGGACAGCCGTACCGCCGTGCGGTCGAAGTAGGCGGCCTCGGTGTCGACGAGTCCGTGGAAGAGCATGCCGGACTGCAGGGGGGTGAGCGGGAGCACGTCCTCCACCTGCCGCCCGTCGCCGACCAGCCGGTCCAGGACCCCCTGGGGGAGGCGGGCGAGCGGGAAGTCCGACGGGGTGCGACCGCCGGCGTCCGGACGGGCGCAGTGCGCCACGATCGCGCGCAGCGCCCCGCACATGTCGTCGGCCAGCCGGCGCACGGTGCCCTCGTCGTAGACGGCGGTCGGATAGGTCCAGCCCAGCTCGAGCCGGCCGTCCTGGACGACGCCGGTGACGTCGAGCAGGTAGGGGCGCGTCTCGTCCGGGTCGGTGTCGCGGCCGGCCGGGGGCAGGGCCGCGCGGTACAGGCCGTCCTGCCGGTCCGCGCCGGTGCCGGCGTCCCACTGCCCGTGGTAGTTGAACCCGACCTGGGGGGCGGTGGCGCCGGCGAGGGGGCTGTCGGGCACCAGGTGTCGCAGCGCCCCGTGGCTGAGGCCGCGCAGCGGGACCGCGCGGAGCTGCTCCTTGACCGAGCGGAGCGTGTCGTGCCAGCCGGCGTCGGGAGCGACGCTGAGGGCGAGAGGGAACTCGGCGGTGAACCAGCCGACGGTCCGCGACAGGTCCACGTCGTCGAAGAGGT
Organism: Streptomyces sp. NPDC003697; assembly: GCF_053587115.1. Lineage (NCBI taxonomy): Bacteria > Bacillati > Actinomycetota > Actinomycetes > Kitasatosporales > Streptomycetaceae > Streptomyces > Streptomyces sp. NPDC003697. The sequence goes on along the minus strand of NZ_JBSFNN010000011.1, from coordinate 85,044 downwards.
CCTCGCGGCCGTGTCCTTCGACGCCGACCAGGACGGTGTCGCGTCCACACCAGCGGGCCAGGGTGTGGCCCAGGGCGCTGAGGAGGACGTCGTTGACCTGGGTGCGGTAGACGTCGGGCACGTGGCGCAGCAGGGCCTCGGTCACCTCCGGCTCCAGTGTCGCGGTGACGGTGGCGGCACTGCCGTGGGTGTTGGGGCCGACGCGTCCGGCGGGCAGGCCGCCCGGGGCCGCGCACGTGCGCCTCCAGTGCTCCAGGTCCGCGTCGAGGGCGCCGGTGCGGGTGTGCTCCTCCAGCCGGGCGGCCCAGGTGCCGTAGGCGGTGGAGGCCGGGGGCAGTTCGACGGGGCGTCCGGCACGGGCGGCCCGGTGGGCGGTGTCCAGGTCGGCGAGCAGGATGCGCCAGGAGACGCCGTCCACGGCCAGGTGGTGGACGGTGATCACCAGCTGGGGCGGGCGGCCGGGACCGCCGTCGAAGAGCAGGGCCCGCACGACCCGGCCCTCGGTCGGGTCGAGCGCGGCCTGCGCGGCGTCCGCCGTGCGCTGCACCTCGGCCTCCAGGGCCGTGGCGTCCAGCGCCGAGACGTCGTGCCGGCTGAGGACCTCGCCGGGCGCCTCGGGCAGGACCTCCTGCCGCCAGCCCTGGGCGGTGTGGCGGAAGCGGGTGCGCAGCGCCGGGTGGTGGTGCACGAGCGCGTCGACGGCCCGGCGCAGGGCGGACGGGTCGGTGCCGGGGGCCAGTTCCAGGCGCTGGGTCATGGTGAAGCGCAGCGCGTCGCCGGGCCGGCGGCCGTCGAGGTACCAGCGCTGGATCGGGGTGAGCGGCGCCTCGGGCGGCGGGGTGCCGGCGGCGTCCGCGCGGGGCGCGGCGTCCGTGACGCACAGGGCGAGTTCGGCGACGGTCTGGTGGCGGAAGACGTCCTTGGTGGTGAGGGCGAGTCCGGCCTGGCGGGCGCGGGAGGCGATCTGGATGCTGAGGATCGAGTCGCCGCCCAGGGCGAAGAAGTTGTCCCGCGCGCCCACCCGTTCGACGCCCAGTACCTCGGCCCAGACGGCGGCGAGCCGCTCCTCGATGCCTGGCCGGGGTGCCACGTACGCGGTCGTGCGCTCCGGCTGCGCGGGCGGGGCGGGCAGGGCGCGCCGGTCGGTCTTGCCGCTGGTGGTGCGTGGGATCCGCTCCAGTGGCACGAAGGCGGCGGGGACCATGTGGTCGGGCAGCGTGCCGCGCAGGCGGACCCGCAGTTCCTCGGCCGGCGGGACGCGGTCGCCCGCGGGCACCACGTAGGCGACGAGCATCACCCGGTCGGCGTGCTCGCGCGCGGCCACCGCGGCCTCGGCGACGTCCGGGTGGCCGAGGAGGGCGGTCTCCACCTCGCCGGGCTCGATGCGGAACCCGCGGATCTTGACCTGGTCGTCGACCCGGCCCAGGAACTCCAGCAGGCCGTGCGCGTCCCAGCGGGCGCGGTCGCCGGTGCGGTACATGCGCTCGCCCGGCGCGCCGAACGGGTCGGGCAGGAAGCGGGCCGCGGTCAGGCCGGGCCGGTTGAGGTAGCCGCGGGCGACCTGCGCCCCGGCCAGGTACAGCTCGCCCGGCACGCCGGGCGGCACCGGCCGCAGCGCGCCGTCGAGGACGTAGGCGCGCAGGTTGCGGCCGGGACGGCCGATGACCGGGCGGTCGGCGCGGTCGGCGCAGCGCCCGTAGACGGCGTCGACGGTGCATTCGGTGGGCCCGTACATGTTGTACGCGGTGACGCCGAGGTCCTGCTGCGCCGCGCACAGCTCCCGCCAGGCGGCGGTGCCGACGGCCTCGCCGCCGACGAGCAGCAGCCGCGGGCGGTGGCGGCCGGGGGCGAGGAGCCCGGCGGCGGTGAGTTCGCGCAGGAAGGACGGGGTGACGTTGACCAGGTCCAGTCGCCGCTCGGCGACCTGGGCGCAGAACGCCTCCGGGTCCAGGCGCAGGTCCTCGTCGACGAGGTGGACCTCCTGGCCGAGGGCGAGCAGCAGCGGTCCCTCCCAGGAGGTGTCGAAGGAGAAGGAGGCGCTGAGCGCCGCGCGCAGCCGCCGCCCGTCCGCGGTGTGGGGGGCGACGAGCCCCTCGCGGTGGTCGTGGCAGAGGTTGACCAGGTGGCGGTGTTCCACGGCGACGCCCTTGGGCCGGCCGGTGGAGCCGGAGGTGTAGACGACGTACGCGGTGTTCTGCGGCAGCAGCGGCCGGAGCCGGTCGGCGTCGGTGGGGTCGTGGTCGGGCAGCCGGTCCCACGGCACCTGGCGCAGCGCTTCGGGTGTCAGGACGGTGTGGGGCGCGGCGTCGGCGAGGAGGAACGCGACGCGTTCCTCGGGCAGGTCGGGGTCGACGCAGAGCAGGGCGGCGCCCGCCTTGAGCACGCCGAGGAGTGCCACCAGCAGGTCCGTGGTCCGCGGCAGGCGGACGGCGACGAGCCGCTCCGGTGCGGCGCCCAGTGCGACGAGGTGGTGGGCGAGCCGGTTGGCCCGCTGGTTGAGGGTGGCGTAGTCGAGGGTGGCGTCCCTGGCGGCCAGGGCCGTGTCGTGCGGGGTGCGCGCCGCCTGGGCCTCGAACAGGTCGGGGAAGGTGGCGTCCGCGACGGGCAGGACGGCGCCCTGCCAGTCGTGCAGGACCTGCTGCCGCTCGGCGGCGGTCATCAGCGGCAGGGCGCCGGCCTCCTGCTCCGGGGCGTCGGCGGCGGCCTCCAGCAGCAGCCGCAGCCGCGCGGCGAGGCGCTCGGCGGTGTCCGCGTCGAACAGGGCGGTGCTGTACTCCAGGTGGCCGGTGAGCCCGCCGTCGTGCTCCACGAAGTCGAAGGCGAGGTCGAAGGTGGCGTTGCGGACCGGCGGGGTGACCGGCTCGACGTGGAGGCCGGGCAGCCGGGGCGCCTCGGCGCCCAGGTTGTGCAGCGCGACCATGACCTGGAACAGCGGGGTGCGGCTGGTGTCCCGTTCGGGCTGGAGGGCGTCGACGACGCGTTCGAAGGGCACGTCCTGGTGCGCGAAGGCCTCCAGGACGGTGTCGCGCGTCGCGGCCAGCAGCTCCCGGAAGGACCGGTCGGGCCGGACGCGGCCGCGCAGGACCAGGGTGTTGACGAACATGCCGACCAGGTCGTGCAGTTCGGGCCGTTCCCGGCCGGCGGTGACCGTGCCGACGGCGACGTCCTCCTGGCCGGCCCAGCGGGCGAGCAGGACCTGGCAGGCCGTCAGCAGGGTCATGTACAGGGTGGCGTCCGCGGCGCGGCCGGTCTCGCGCAGCTTGTCGGTCAGTGCGGCGGGCAGGTGGAACGTCACCAGGGCCCCGTCGCGGCTGCGCACGGCCGGCCGCGGCCGGTCCGTCGGCAGCTCCAGCGGGGCCAGGTCCTGAAGCGTCCGCGCCCAGTGGGCGAGTTGCCGCTCGGTCCGCTCGCCTTGGGAGCGCTGCCAGGCGGCGTAGTCGGCGTAGCGCACCGGCAGGTCCGGCAGGACGGGGGCACGGTCCTCCCGCGATGCGGCGTACAGCTCGCCGAGGTCGCGGCCGAGGACGGCGACCGACCAGCCGTCGGTGGCGATGTGGTGGACGGCCAGGACCAGGACGTGCTCCTCGTCGGCCGTCCGCGCCAGCCGGACGCGCAGCAGCGGTCCGGCCGTCAGGTCGAAGGGGGTGGCGGCCTCGCGGTCGAGCAGTGCCTCCAGCGCCGCCTCCGGGTCGGCGGCGCCGGTGAGGTCGTCCGGCGCCCACCGCACCGACGCCGGCGGGTGGACGACCTGCCGGGCGCGGCCGCCGTCCTCGGCGAACGTGGTCCGCAGCGTCTCGTGCCGGGCGACCAGTGCGTCCAGGGCGCGGCGCAGGGCGTCCTCGTCGAGCCGTCCGCGCAGGCGCAGCACGGACAGCGTGGTGTACTCGGTGCTCCCCGGCTCGAAGCGGTCCAGGAACCACAGGCGCTGCTGGGCGTACGACAGCGGCGGCGCGGTGTCCGGGTCGGCGGGCGGGATGACCTCGGCCCGGGCGTCCCGGCCGGTGGGCGGCTCGCCCAGGGCGGCGGCGAGGGCCGACAGCTTCGGGTGGGTGAACAGCATCCGGGGCGAGACGTCCGTGCCGAAGGAGGCCCGCAGCCGGGAGGTCACGCGGACGGCGAGGATGGAGTCGCCGCCGAGGGCGAAGAAGTCGTCGTCGGCGCCGACCTCCGTGGTGCCGAGGACGTCCGCCCAGGCGGCGGCGACGAGGCGTTCGGCGGGGGTGCGCGGCGGGGTGCGGTCGGCGCCGGTGGCGAAGCCCTCCGGGCCGGGCGCGGGCAGGGCGCGCCGGTCGAGCTTGCCGTTGACGGTCAGGGGCAGTTCCGCCATCGGAACGTAGGCGGCAGGCACCATGTGCGCGGGCAGCAGGCGCTCCAGGTGGGCGCGCAGCTCGGCGGCGGAGGGCGGGGCGGAGTGCTGCGCCCCGCCGCCGGAGCCGACGACGTGCGCGACCAGGCGCCGCGTGCCGGAGGCGTCCTCGTGCACGCCCACGGCGGCGGCGCCGACGCCCGGGTGGGTGTGCAGGGCTGCCTCGATCTCGCCGGGCTCGATGCGGTAGCCGCGGATCTTCACCTGCTGGTCGGCGCGGCCCAGGTACTCCAGCGTGCCGTCGGCGCGCCACCGGGCCCGGTCGCCGGTGCGGTACATCCGGCTGCCGGCCCGTCCGAACGGGTCGGCCACGAACCGGGTCGCGGTCAGGCCGGGGCGGTCGAGGTAGCCGCGGGCCAGGCCCTCCCCCGCCACGTACATCTCGCCGACGGCGCCGGGCGGCAGGGGCGACAGGGTGTCGTCGAGCACGTACACCCGCAGGTCGGGTATGCCGGTGCCGATGGGGCTGCCCGAGCCGGCGCGGGTGGTCGCGCGGTCGAGGGGGGCGTAGGTGACGTGCACGGTGGTCTCGGTGATGCCGTACATGTTCACCAGGCGCGGGGCGGTGTCCGGGTGGCGGCCGTACCAGTCGGCGAGCCGCTCGACGTCCAGTGCCTCGCCGCCGAAGACGACCGTGCGCAGGGACAGCCGTGCGCTCAGGTCGGGGTGTTCGGCGTCGGCGCGGGCCAGCGGGTGGAAGGCCGAGGGCGTCTGGTTGAGGACGGTGACCCGTTCGTCGGCCAGCAGACGCAGGAAGTCCTCCGGCGAGCGGGCGGTGTCGTCGGGGACGACGACGAGCCGGCCGCCGTGCAGCAGCGGACCCCACAGCTCCCACACGGAGAAGTCGAAGGCGTAGGAGTGGAACAGGGTCCACACGTCGTGCTCGTCGAAGCCGAACCAGGGGCGGGTGCGGGTGAACAGCCGGACCACGTTGGCGTGCGGCACCACCACGCCCTTGGGGCGGCCGGTGGAACCGGAGGTGTAGATGGCGTAGGCCGGGCTCTCGGGCAGCGGACGGCGTGCGGGAGCGGGGCCGGTGTCCGGCCGTGCCGCGAGGTCGGAGCGGACCTCCGGGTCGTCCAGGAGCAGCAGGGGGACGGGGCTGTCCGCCAGGCGCGCGGAGGTCTCCGCGGTCGTCACCAGGGCCGGCGGTGCGGCGTCGCGGAGGATGCCGGTGACGCGTTCGGCGGGCGAGTTCGGGTCGACGGGCACATAGGCGGCGCCCGTCTTGAGCACGGCCAGGACCGCCACCACCAGTTCGGTCGAGCGGGGCAGGGCGAGTGCGACGAACCGCTCGGGCCCGGCGCCCAGTTCGGCCAGGCGGTGGGCGAGCCGGCCGGACAGCGCGTCGAGGGTGGCGTAGTCGAGGCGGTCGCCGCCGCAGGTGACGGCGACGGCGCCGGGTCTGCGGGCGGCCTGGGCCTCGAACAGGTCCACCAGGGTCTGCTCGGGCCTGCCCTCCTCGGTGCCGTTCCACTCGGTGAGCATGCGCTGCCGCTCCGCGGCCGTCGTCCACGGCAGGGCGCGCAGCGGGCGGTCCGGGTCCGCGGCCAGTTCGGTGAGCAGCAGGCACAGCCGGTCGGCGAGCGCCCGCACGGTCGCGGCGTCGAACAGCGCGGGGTCGTAGGCGAGGTCGAAGCCGAGGTGCTCGCCCTGGTAGGCGCGCACGACGAGCGGGTAGTTGGTGGCGTCGCGGGAGGCGACGCCGGCCAGGCGCACGCCGGACGTGGCGGTGCGGGCCTCGTCGAAGGGGTAGTTCTCGAAGGCGACCATGCTCTGGAACAGCGGGGTGCCCGACGGGACGTCGCTGAGGCCCGTCAGCTCGGCGAGGGAGACCGCGGCGAAGCGGCGGGCCTCGGCCTGGGCCTGCTGCAGGTCACGCAGCCAGTCGGTGGCCGTGCGGTGGCCGTCCACCCGTACCCGGGTGGGCAGGGTGTTGATGAACATGCCGACCATCGACTCGGCGCCGGGCAGGTCGTCGGGGCGTCCGGAGACGGTGGTCCCGAAGACGACGTCGGACTCCCCGGCGTAGCGGGCCAGCAGCAGCGCCCAGGCGCCCTGCACCAGGGTGCTCGGGGTCAGCCCGGCCCTGCGCGCGGTGCGCGCGAGCTGTTCGGACACCGCGCCGGACAGCCCGGCGGTGTGGACGTCCGCGGAGCGGGCGCGGTGGGTGTCGCGCAGGGGACGGTCGACGGGCAGCGGGGTAGGGGTTGCGAAGCCGCCGAGGACGTCGCGCCAGTGTGCGTGGGCGGCTTCGGCGTCCTGGTCGGCCAGCCAGCGCACGTAGTCGCCGAAGGGGCGGCGCGCGGGCGGGTGGGACTCGGCGCCGGCGGTGAGGGCGGCGTACTCGTCGAACACCTCGGTGAGCACCTGGGCCAGGCTCCAGCCGTCCAGGATCAGGTGGTGGGAGGTCCACAGCACGTGCAGCCGCGACTCGGGCAGCCGGACCAGGGTCAGCCGCATCAGCGGTGCCGTGCCGAGGTCCACGCCGCGGGCGAGGTCGTCGGTGCACAGCCGCTCCCACTGGCCGGCGCGCTCACGCGGGTCCGTCCCCCGCCAGTCGAGGTGGGTGATCGGCACCCGGACGCCCCGGTGCACGATCTGGAGCGGAACGGGGACGTCCTCCCACACCACGCTGGTGCGCAGCGCGGGCGTGCGGTCGGCGACCCGCTGCCAGGCGACGGCGAGGGCGTGCGGGTCGGTGACGCCCTCCAGCAGCAGGGCGGCCTGGTCGACATACACGTCGTCGGGCCCGCCGACCAGGCGGTGGAAGAGCATGCCCTCCTGCAGCGGGGTCAGCGGCAGCAGGTCCTCCACCAGGCGGCCGTCGCCGGCCAGCCGGTCCACGGCCGCCTGGTCCAGGCGGGCCAGCGGGAAGTCGGACGGGGTCCGGCCGCCGGCGCCGGGGCGGGCGCAGTGGTCGGCGATCGCGGCCAGGGCCCGGACCATGCCGTCCGCCAGGCCGCGGACCGTGTCCGCGTCGTGGACCTGGTCGCTGTAGTGCCAGGTGACCTCGAGTTCGCCGTCGGCGACCACGGCGGACACGTCGAGGAGATGGTCCAGCGGCTCGTCGGGGGCCATGTCGCGACCGGGTACGTCGGCTGTCGGGGCGAAGTCCCGGCCGCCGGGCGCCTCCCACTGCCCGTGGTAGGTGAAGCACACCTCGGGCAGCGGCAGTTCCCGCAGGGCGCGGGCGGCGGGGTCGGGAGAGCCGAGGCGGGCCAGCGCCTCGTAGCTCAGGCCGCGCCGGGGCACGCCCCGCAGGCTCTCCTTGACGGCTTTGAGGGTGGTGCCCCAGTCGGGGGCGCCGGACGAGCCGGCCGGGGTGAGGGTGACGGGGTACTGGGTGGTGAACCAGCCCACGGTCCGCGAGACGTCGGGGGCGTCGTCGGGGACCGCTCCGCCGAGGTCCTCGCGGCCGTGTCCCTCCAGCGCGACGGTGACCCGCTCGGTGCCCGCCCAGTCGGCCAGCACCCGGCCCAGCGCGCTCAGCAGCACGTCGTTGACCTGGGTGCGGTAGACGCCCGGCACTCTGCGCAGCAGCGCCTCGGTGACGGCGCGGTCCACCCGGGTGCGCACGGTGCGCACCGAGCCGGCGAGCGCGGTGCCGGGGCGGTCCACCGGCAGCGGGGTGCGCGGGGCCGCGGTCCGGGCCGTCCAGTACGGCAGGTCGTCGTCCAGGTCACCGGCGCGCACCCGCCGGGACAGGTGCGCGGCCCAGTCGGTGAACGGCGTGTGCTCCGGCTCGAGTTCCACCGGTTCGCCGGCGGCCGCCTGCCGGTAGGCCCGCTCCAGGTCGGCGAGGAGGATGCGCCAGGACACGCTGTCCACGGCGAGGTGGTGGGCCGTCAGGAACAGCTGCGGCCGTTCGCCGAGTGCCTGCGGCAGCAGCACGGCGCGGAACAGGGCGCCCGTGGCCGGGTCGAGGGCCGCGCGGGCCGCGTCGGCGGCCTCGGCGCGGGCGGTGGCGGGATCGGTGCCCGGGGCGGGCGGCTCGTGACGGGTCAGCAGTGCGGTGGCCGGGCCCTCGCCGGGGTGCTGCCGCCAGGTCTCCGCCGTGCGGGTGAACCTGGTCCGCAGCGCCGGGTGCCGGGCGGCCACGGCCTCCACGGCCCGCTCCAGCGCCTGCTCGTCGAGGTCGTGCGGCAGGTCGAGGAGCATCGACATGCTGAAGTGCCGCAGCGGTCCGTGCGTGGCGAAGAACCACTCCTGGACCGGGGTCAGCGGCGCCGGCCCGTCCGCGCGCGGCCGCCGGGGCGCGGGGACCGTGGCGGTCCGCTGCGCGGCGGCCGCGGCCAGGTCGGCGACGGTCTGGTGGCGGAAGACGTCCTGCGACGAAAGGTGCAGTCCCGCGGCGCGGGCGCGGGAGACGGCCTGGATGCTGAGGATGGAGTCGCCGCCCAGCTCGAAGAAGTTGTCGGTGACGCCCACGGCGGGCACGCCCAGCACGTCGGCCCAGATGCGGGCCAGGGTCTCCTCGCCGGTGGTGCGCGGGGCGACGAACTCCCTCTCGCGCTCGTCCTCGCGCGGGTCGGGCGCGGGCAGGGCGCGGCGGTCCAGTTTGCCGCTGGTGGTCAGCGGCAGCGCGTCGAGCACGGTGAACGAGGACGGCACCATGTGGTCGGGCAGGGTCCGGCGCAGGGCCGCGCGCAGGTCGGCGGAGGCGGGCCGGGCGGCGCCGGCGGCGGGCACGACGTAGGCGGCCAGCCGGGTGTGGCCGTGCGCGTCGGTGACCGCGACGACCGCGGCGGCGGTGAGGCCGGGCAGGTCCAGCAGCGCCGCCTCGACCTCTCCGGGTTCGATGCGGTGGCCGCGCACCTTGACCTGGTCGTCGGCACGCCCGAGGTAGTCCAGCTGTCCCCCGGCGGTCCAGCGGGCCAGGTCGCCCGTGCGGTACATCCGGGCCCCGGGCGGGCCGAACGGGTCGGCCACGAACCGCGCGGCGGTCAGGCCGGGACGGCCGGCGTAGCCGCGGGCCAGCTGCCGGCCGGCGAGGTAGAGCTCACCGCCGACGCCGGGCGGCACCGGCCGCAGCCGGTCGTCCAGGACGTAGGCCCGTACGTTGGGCAGCGGCCGGCCCACCAGGGGGCGGCCGCCGCCCTCGATGCGGCAGGCCAGCGCGTCGACGGTGCACTCGGTGGGGCCGTAGAAGTTGTAGGCGGCGACGTCGCGGTGGGCGGCCAGCTCCCGCCACAGGGCCGGGCCGACCGCCTCGCCGCCGAGCATCAGCACCCGGGGACGGTGGCGCGGGTCGGTGAGCAGCCCGGCGGGCAGCAGCTGCCGCAGGTAGGAGGGGGTGAGGTCGAGGAAGTCGATGCGGTGCTCCACCACGTACTCGACCAGGGCGGCCGCGTCCATGCGGGTCGTCTCGTCGACCAGGTGCAGCCGGTGGCCGTCGGCCATCAGCAGCACGCCCTCCAGGGAGGTGTCGAAGGCGAACGACGCGGTCAGCGCCACGTGCAGGGGGCCGCCGCCCGCGTCGGCGACGAACCCCTCGCGGTGGCCGGCGAGGAGGTTGCCGAGGGAGCGGTGGGCGACGGCGACGCCCTTGGGGCGGCCGGTGGAGCCGGAGGTGTAGATGACGTAGGCCGTGTTGCGCGGGTCCAGCGGGGTGCGCCGGTCGCCGTCGGTGGGGTCGGTGTCCGGCACGGTTTCGGGGACGGCCCGCAGCGCGGCCTCGTCGAGCACCAGTGCCGGCCGGGCGTCGTCCAGCAGGAACCGGACCCGTTCCTCGGGCAGGGCGGGGTCGAGGGGGAGGTAGCCCGCGCCGGACTTCAGCACGGCGACGATCGCGACGATCATGTCGGCGGTGCGCGGCAGCCGGAGCGCGACGAGGGTCTCGGGGCCGGCGCCGAGGGCGGTGAGGTGGTGGGCCAGGCGGTTGGCGCGGGCGTTGAGCGTCGCGTAGTCCAGACGGTCGCCGCCCGCGACCAGGGCGGTGGCGTGCGGGGTGCGGCGCACCTGGCGCTCGAAGAGCTCCGGATAGGTGGTGTCGGGAACCGGGAGGTCGGTGGCGTTCCACTCCCGTGTCACCCTCCGCTCCTCCCCGGGTGACAGCAGGGGCAGCGCGCCGAGCGGCCGCTCCGGCCGGGCGGCGACGCCCTCCAGCGTCCGCAGCAGCTGCTCCGCCATCCGGCGGGCGGTGCTCGCCTCGAACAGGTCGGTGCGGTACTCCAGCAGGCCCGTCAGTCCCTCGCCGTCCGGGACGAACTCCACGCTCAGGTCGAACGTGGCCGCCTGGCGGGGCACGGTGACCGGCGAGGTGGTGAGCCCGTGCGGCGCGGGCGCCGCGGGCGGGGCCGGGTGCAGCAGGACCATCACGTCGAACAGGGGGTTGCGGCCGGCCTCGCGGGGCGCGCCGACGGCCTCCACCAGCCGTTCGAAGGGGGTGTCGCCGTGCGCGAAGGCGTCGTTGACGGTGTCCGCGGCGGCGGCCAGCAGGTCGCGGAAGGACCGGGACGCCTCCACCGGGGTGCGCAGTACGACGGTGTTCACGAAGAAGCCGACGGCCCGTTCCAGCTCCGTGCGGGACCGCCCGGGAGTCAGGGAGCCGACGGTGATGTCGTCCTGGCCGGACCAGCGGGCCAGCAGCGCCTGGGTGGCGGCCACCAGGGCGGTGAACAGCGTGGTGTGCTGCTCCGCCGCGAGCCGGCGCAGTGCGGCGGTGACGCCGGCGGGGACGGTGAACATGTGCACCGCGCCCGCGCCGGACTCCTCGCCGCTGCGTGGCCGGTCCAGGGGCAGTGCCGGCGGCACGGCGCCGGACAGGTGCCGCGACCAGTGGGCGAGGTGGCGCTCCAGCCGGGGCCCGGACAGCTGCTCGCGCTGCCACACCGCGAAGTCCGGGTACTGCGCGGCCACCGGCGGCAGCTGCGGCTGAGCGCCGCGGGCCGACGCGTCGTAGACGGTGCACAGCTCGTCCAGCAGCACGCCCATCGACCAGCCGTCGGTGACGATGTGGTGGGCGGTCAGCAGCAGCACGTGCGAGGTCTCGGACTCGCGCAGCAGCGCCGCGCGCAGCAGGGGGCCCGCGTTCAGGTCGAACGGGCGGGAGTACTCCTCCAGCAGCGCCGCCTCCAGGGCGGCCGCCGGGTCGGCGGCCGCGGACGGCGCGTCCGGCTCGCGCACGGGCAGCGGCACCGGCCCGGCCGGCCGCACCGTCTGCACCGGCCGGCCGTCGGCGTCGTCGAAGGTGGTGCGCAGCGCCTCGTGGCGCTCGACGACGGCGGTCAGCGCGCGGGCGAGCACGTCCCGGTCCAGGGTCCCGGTGAGCCGCAGCGCCACCGCGCTGTTGTAGCGGGGGTCGCCGGGGCGCAGCCGGTCCAGGAACCACAGGCGCTGCTGGGCGAAGGACAGCGGCAGGGGCCGGGTGCGGTCGGCGTGCGGGATGCCCGGTGCGGGGGCGGTGCCCGCCGCGGCGGCGGCGCGTCCGGCCAGCCGGCGGCGCAGCGCCTCCTGCAGGTCCCGGGGCAGGGCTTCGGCGCGGTCTCGCTTCGAAGACGTCATGGTCGTCGGGTCCTCACCGTTCGTCGTGGTCGCTGTCGCCGCGTGCGGCGTCTTCGAGTTCGCTCAGCACCTGCTCCTCCACCAGGTCCGCCAGGGCGGCCACGGTGCGGGAGACAAGGACGTCGCGGGGGGTGAGCGTGACGCCGAAGGCGTCGTTGGCGCGCGAGGCGATGAGCAGGGCGCGCAGGGAGTCGCCGCCGAGGTCGAAGTAGTCGTCCTCCACACCCACGGCGGTGTGCAGGGCCTCCTCCCACACGGCCGCCAGGGCCTCCTCGGTGGGGGTGCGGGGGGCGACGTGCCCGGCCGGCGCCCGGTCGGCCGCTGCGGGCGCGGGCAGGGCCGCCCGGTCGGTCTTGCCGTTCTCGGTGAGCGGGAAGCGGTCGAGCACCACGAACGCCGAGGGCACCATGTGACCGGGCAGGGTGCGGGCGGCCAGCGCCCGCACCTCGGGGGCGGTGGGCGGCTCGGCCCCGGGCGCGGCGAGCAGGTGGGCGACCAGCCGGGGCAGCCCCGGCTCGTCCTCCCGCACGGTCACCACGGCGTCCAGCACGGCGGGGTGGCGGACGAGGACCGCCTCGACCTCGCCCGCCTCGATGCGGTGGCCGCGCAGCTTGAGCTGGTGGTCGGTGCGCCCCAGGTAGTGCAGTTCGCCGTGGGAGTCGCGCCGCACCAGGTCGCCGGTGCGGTACATGCGGCTGCCGGGCGGGCCGAAGGGGTCGGCCGTGAAGCGGGACGCCGTCAGGCCGGGCCGGTTGAGGTAGCCGCGGGCCAGGGACGGCCCGCTGAGCCACAGTTCGCCCGGCACCCCGTCGGCCACCGGCCGCAGTCGCGTGTCCAGGACGTAGGCGCCGGTGGCGGGCAGCCGGCGGCCGATGGGCGGCGCGGCGCCGTCCGGCCGCAGGGGTGCGGACCAGGTGGCCACCACGGTGGCCTCGGTGGGCCCGTAGGAGTTGACCATGCGGTGGTGCGGGGCCCAGCGGGCGACCAGGTCGGCGCCGCACGCGTCGGCGCCGACGACCAGCGTCTTCAGGTCCGGCAGCGTGCCGGGGGTGCCGGGCGGGACGGTGGCCAGGGCGGCCGGCGGCAGCAGGGTGTGGGTGATGCGCCGGTCGCGCAGTACGCCGGCCAGCTCCGCCCCGAGCAGCGGCCCGGGCTCGGGAACGACCAGGCGGGCACCCTGCGGCAGGGACATGCACAGCTCCAGCACGGAGGCGTCGAAGCTGGGCGTGGCGAAGGCCAGGACGCGGTCGCCGGGGGTCACCTCGTAGTGCTCGGCCTCGGCCGCGGCGAAGTCCGCCAGGCCCCGGTGGGTCACGACCACGCCCTTGGGGGTGCCGGTGGAGCCGGAGGTGAAGATGACGTAGGCGGGGTCGTCGAGCTGCAGCGGGCGGGTGCGGTCGCCGTCGGTGGGGCGGTGCCCGGGGACGCCGTCCGGCGGTACGGCGAGCAGGCCGGCGACCTCGGCCGCGTCCAGGGTCAGGGCGGGCGCCGCGTCCCGCAGCATCAGCGCGACGCGCTCCTCGGGGTAGGCGGGGTCGACCGGGAGGAAGGCGGCTCCCGCCTTGGCGACCGCGAGCTGGGCGACGACCATGTCGGCCGAGCGCGGCAGGACCAGGGCGACGAGGTCGCCGGGGCCGGCGCCGCGGGCGATGAGCCGGTGGGCCATGCGGTTCGCCCGCGCCTCCACCTCGGCGAAGGTCAGCAGCAGCCCCGGCGCGTCCAGCGCCGGCGCGGCCGGGTCGCGGTCCACGGCGGCCTCGACCAGGGCGGGCAGGGTGCGGGGGGCCGCGGGCGCGAGCTCCGGGCGTACCGGTCCCCGCAGCAGCCGTGCCCGCTCCTCGGGCGGCAGCACGTCCAGCTGGTCCAGGCGGGTGGAGTCGCCGGCGCCGGCCAGGGCGTGCAGGGTGTGCAGCAGCTGGCCGGCCAGGGAGCCGGCGGTGGCCCGGTCGAAGTACCGCGGGTCGTAGCCGAGTTCGACGCACAGCTCGTCGCCGGGCGAGATCACCACGGTGAGGGGGTAGTTGGTGGCCTCCCGTGCGTCGAGGTCGCGGATGCGCAGGCCGTGCGCGTCGGCCGTCGTGTCGCCGACGGGATAGTTCTCGAAGACGACGAGGCTGTCGAACAGCGCCGTCCCGGCGGGCAGTCCGCTGAGGGCGTGCAGGTCCGTCAGGGGTACGTGGTCGAAGCGGCGGTCCTCGGCCCGCGCCTGCTGCATCCCGCGCAGCCAGGCGTCGCAACGCGCGCCGCCGTCGACGCCGACCCGTGCGGGCAGGGTGGTGATGAACAGGCCGGTGACGGTGTCGGCGCCGGGCAGGTCGGCGGGCCGCCCGGAGACGGTGGTGCCGAAGCACACCTCCCGTTCGCCGCTCCAGCGCGACAGCAGCAGCGCCCACGCACCCTGCACCAGCGTGTTCAGGGTGAGCCGGTGGCGCCGGGCGAACTGCTGGAGCCGGGCCGTCGCCGCGGCGTCCAGGCGCTGCGACAGCCAGGTCCCGGAGCGGGCCGTGGCGCCCTGGGCGGGCCTGCGGTCGTACGGCAGCGCCGTGGGCGCGGTGAGGTCCGCCAGCGCCTCGCGCCAGTGCTCGCCGGCCCGGCCGGTGTCGCGGCCGGCGAGCCAGGCGGCGTAGTCCCCGAACGGCCGGCGCTCCGGCAGCCGCGGCTCGCCGCCGCGGGCGAGGGCGTCGTGGGCGGCGGTGACGTCCGACAGGACGTGGAAGACGCTCCACCCGTCCAGCAGCACGTGGTGGAAGGTCCACACCACCCGGACCTCGTCCGGGCCGAGCCGGACCAGGGCGAGACGCAGCATCGGGGCGCGGTCCAGGGCGATACCGCGGGCCCGTTCCCCGGCGAGGAGTTCCTCCAGGCGTGCGGCGCGCTCCCCCGGTGCCAGGCCGCTCCAGTCGTGCTCGGTGACGGGCAGGGTGACGCTCCGGTGCACCACCTGCAGGGGCTGGGGCACCCCGTGCAGCGCGACGGAGGTGCGCAGGACGGGGGTGCTGTCGACCACGTACTGCCAGGCGGCCGCCAGCGCGCGCACGTCGCGCACCCCGTCCGCGACGAAGGTGATCTGCTCGACGTACAGGCCCTCGCCGGGTTCGTCCATGCCGTGGACCACCATGCCGGTCTGGGTGGGCGTGAGCGGATAGACGTCCACCACGTCCCGTCCGGTGCCGACGAGCCGGTCGACCGCGGCCTGGTCGAGCGCGGCCAGCGGGAAGTCCGACGGGGTGCGGCCGCCGGCGCCGGGTTCGGCGCAGTGGCGGACGATCGCGCGCAGTTCGGCGGCCAGTTCGGCCGCGAGCCGGGCGACGGTGTCGCGCCGGTGCACCTCGCGGGAGTACGACCAGGTGAACTCCAGGCGCTTGTCGGTCACCCGGCCGAGCACGTCGATGAGGTGCGGCCGCTGTGCCGTGCGGTCCATGCCGCCGGTGAGCCCCCCGTACGGGGCGTGCAGCAGGCCGCCCCGGGAGGCGTTCCAGTCCTGCTGCCCGAGGTAGTTGAAGCCGATCTGCGGCAGGCCGGGCAGGTCCTTGCCGGCGGTGGGGTGCAGGTGGCGCAGGGCGCCGTAGCCCAGTCCGCCGCGTGGCACGGCGCGCAGGCCCTCCTTGACCGACTTCAGCGCCGTCGCCGTGTCGGCGTCGCGGGGGACGTCGAGCGTGACGGGGTACATGGTGGTGAACCAGCCGACGGTTCGGGCGAGGTCGGTGTCGTCGAACAGCTCCTCGCGGCCGTGGCCCTCCAGCGCGATCGTCACCCGGTCCTGTCCCGTCCAGCTCGCCAGGACCCGGCCCAGCGCGCACAGCAGGACGTCGTTGACGCGGGTGCGGTAGACGTCGGGCACCTCCTTCAGCAGCCGGCGGGTCTCCTCCGCGTCCAGGCCGACGGTCAGCGTCTCCTCGCAGGCGGCGGTGTTGGCGCCGGTGTGGTCGGTGGGCACGGCGGTGGCCGTCGCCGCGGCGCGCCAGTGGGCGAGTTCGTCGTCGAAGCCGCCCGCGGCGGCGTGCGCGGCGAGCCGCTGCGCCCAGGCCCGGAAGGAGGTGGTCTTCGGCCCGAGGCCGGGGTCGCTCCCCTCCGCCAGGGCCCGGTAGGCGGTGTCCAGGTCCTCCAGCAGGATCCGCCAGGACACCGCGTCGACGACCAGGTGGTGGGCGGCCAGCACGAGCACCGGGCGCCGGTCGCCGCCCGGACGGCACAGCGCGGCTTTGAGCAGCGGGCCCGAGGCCAGGTCGAAGCCGGCGCACAGGGCGTCGGTCAGGGCGCCCAGCGCCTCTTCGGTCTGGTCCGGGGTGCCGTCGGGCAGGTGGTGCACCTCCAGGTACGGGGCGGTGCCGGGCGGGGTGCCGTACGGGCGCCACCGGCCGTCACCGGCCGGCTCGCACCGTGTCCGCAGCGCGTCGTGGTGCTCCCACACGGCGGCCAGGGCCGCGCGCAGCAGGGCCTCGTCGGTGCCGGCGGCCAGGTGGAAGGAGACCGCCTGGGTGAAGCGCGCCGGGTCGCCGGTGAGCGTGTCGAACAGCCAGTGCTGGACGGGCGTGAGGGGGACCTCCCCGACGACGGGGCCCTGTTCTGCGGCCGTCATCGGGGCGGGCAGGGCCTCGGCCGCGGCGGCCAGGTCGGCGACGGTCTGGTGGGTGAACAGGTGGCGCGGGGTCAGGGCCAGGCCCGCCCTGCGGGCGGCGGAGACGATCTGGATGCCGAGGATGGAGTCGCCGCCGAGCTCGAAGTAGTTGTCCTGCGCGCCCACCTCGGGCACGCCGAGGACCTCCGACCAGATCGCGGCCAGTGTCCGCTCCGTGCCGGTGCGGGGCGGGCGGGCGCCGCCGCCGGTGGTGGGGGCGGCCCACACGGGTTCGGGCAGCGCCCGCCGGTCCAGCTTGCCGGTGGCGCCGAGCGGCAGCCGTTGCAGCGGGACCACGACCGCGGGGACCAGGTGGTCGGGCAGGGTGCCCGCGAGGAAGGCGCGCAGCCGGGCCGGGTCGGGCTGGTCCCCGTCGCGGGGGACGGCGTAGCCGACGAGCCGCCGGTGGCCGTCGTGTTCGACGACCCTGGCCGCGGCGGCCGACACCTGCGGGTGCCGGGCGAGGGCGGCCTCCACCTCCCCCAGTTCGATGCGGAAGCCGCGCACCTTCACCTGGTCGTCGGTGCGGCCGAGGTACACGAGGTCGCCCTCGGCGGTCCAGCGCACCAGGTCGCCGGTGCGGTACATGCGGGTGCCGGCCGGGCCGAACGGGTCGGCGAGGAAGCGGGCGGCGGTCAGGCCCGGGCGGCCCAGGTAGCCGCGGGCCACGCCGGTGCCGGCGAGGTACAGCTCGCCGGGCACGCCGGCGGGCACCGGGCGCAGCCGGTCGTCCAGGACATAGGCGCGGGCGCCGCCGACGGGCCTGCCGATCGGCGGCACGCGGTCGGGGTCGGCCGGGTCGCAGGCGAAGGCGGTGGCGTAGACGGTGGCCTCGGTCGGGCCGTAGATGTTCATCACCCGGCAGCCGGGGACCGCGGCCCGCACCTGGCGGACGGTGCGGGCGGGCAGCCCCTCACCGGCCAGGACGACGGTGTCGGCGGTCACGTGGACGGTGTCCTCGGCCAGCAGCCGGCCCAGCGCGGAGGGGACGGCGCTGAGCAGTCCGGCGCGCCACGGCCCGGGGCGTTCGGCCAGCGCCAGCAGGTCGCGCACCACCTCGACGCACCCGCCGGACAGCAGGGGGGAGAGGATCTCGAACACCGACACGTCGAAGTTGAGCGAGGTGGAGGCCACGACGTGGGCGAGGCCGCGGCCGGTGAACTCCGCGGCGGCCCAGTCGGTCAGCGCGGCCACCGAGGCGTGGGTGACCACGACTCCCTTGGGCCGGCCCGTGGAGCCGGAGGTGTGGATGACGTAGGCCGGGTGGCCGGGCAGCAGGGGTGCGTGCCGCTCGCCGTCGTCGAGGCCGGCGGCGGGCATCGCGGCCAGCCGGCCGGCGTACTCGGGGTCGTCGAGCACGATCCGCTCGAACGGGCCGTCCGGCAGGCCGGCGGAGATCTGCGCGGTCGTCACCACCGCGTCGGGCCGGACGTCGTCGAGGAGGAAGGCGATGCGCTCCGGCGGGTATCCGGGGTCCACCGGCAGGTAGGCGGCGCCGCTCTTGAGGACCGCCAGCAGGGCCACGACCAGGTCGGCGGTGCGGGGCAGCGCCAGGGCGACGAACCGCTCGGGACCGGCGCCGGCCGCGATCAGCAGCCGGGCCAGCCGGTTGGCGCGTTCGTCGAGCCGGCGGTAGGTGAGGCGCTCGGAGCCGGCCAGTACGGCCGGGGCGGCGGGGGTGCGTGCCGCCTGCTCCTGGAAGATCGCGGGCAGGGTGCGGTGCGGCGCCCGTGTCACCGGGCCGCCGAAGCGGTCCAGGAGGCGGCGGCCCTCGGCCGGATCCATCAGGGGCAGGTCGGCCAGCGGCCGGTCCGGGTCGGTGGCCATCTCCGTCAGCAGGGTCCGCAGGCCCGCGCCGAGGCCCTCCACCGTGGCCGTGTCGAAGGCGGCGGGGTCGTAGTCGAGGGACACCGACAGGGTGTCCCCGGGGGCGACGACGACGCTGAGCGGGTAGTTGGTCGGCTCCAGGTCGCGTTCCTGCTCGACGCCCAGGCCGTGCCGGGACAGCGCGCCCTCGTCGAAGGGGTAGTTCTCGAAGACGACGATGCTGTCGAACAGGTTGGTCCCGCCCGGCACCTCGCTCCAGGTCTGCAGCTCGGCCAGGGAGACGAAGTCGTGCCGGCGGGCCTCCGACTGCGCCGCCTGGAGTTCGCCGAGCCACTCCAGCAGGGGGCGCCGTCCGTCGATCCGCGCCCGGGTGGGCAGGGTGTTGATGAACAGCCCGACCATGGAGGTGACACCGGGCAGTTCGGCGGGGCGGCCGGACACGGTGGTGCCGAACACCACGTCGTCCCCGCCGCCGTAGCGGGACAGCAGCAGCGCCCAGGCACCCTGGAGCAGCGTGTTGACGGTCAGGCCCGCCTGCTGGGCGGTCTCGCGCAGCCCGGCCGACACGCCGGCGTCGAGCGTCACGCGCACGGTGCCCGACGACGACGTCCGGTGCGCCTCGGCGGGCCGCCGGTCCCGCGGGAGGTCGGTGGGGGCGCGGAACCCGGCCAGGGTCCGGCGCCAGTACCGCTCCGCGCCCGCGGTGTCCTGCTCGGCGAGCCAGCGCAGGTAGTCGCCGAACGGCGCCCGGGCCGGGACCTGCGGGCGGCGTCCGGCGGTGAGGGCCGCGTACCGTTCGCACACCTCGTCGAAGACCTGGGCGGCGCTCCACCCGTCCAGCAGCACGTGGTGGAAGGTCCATACCATCCGCACCCGGTCGGGCGAGAGACGGATCAGGGTCAGGCGCATCAGCGGCGCGGCAGCCAGGTCGACGCCGGCCTGCCGGTCCTCGGCGAGCAGTTCGGCCAGCTCCCGTTCGCAGCGGTCGGCCGGCCGGCCGGCCCAGTCGTGGTGGGCGACGGGGACGGTGGCCCGCCGCTGAACCACCTGGAGGGGCTCGGCGGTCTCCTGCCACACCAGCCGGGTGCGCAGCATCGGGTTCTCGTCGGCGGTGCGCTGCCAGGCCTCGGCGAGGACGTGCGGGTCGGTGACGCCCGACAGCACCAGCTGCACCTGGTTGACGTAGGTGCGGCCGTCGGGGTCCATCAGGCTGTGGAAGAGCATGCCGGCCTGCATCGGCGTGAGCGGGTACACGTCCGCGACCGCGCGCCCGTCGCCGGCGACCCGGTCCACGGCCGCCTGGTCCAGGCGGGCCAGCGGGAAGTCCGACGGTGTCCGTCCGCCGGCGTCCGGGCGGGCGCAGTGGGCGACGATCTCCTCCAGCGCCCGCACCATGCCCTCGGCGAGCCCGGTGACGGTCTGCTCGCGGTGCCGTTCGCGGCTGTAGTGCCAGGTGATCTCCAGACACCCGTCCTCGACGCGGGCCACCACGTCCAGCAGGTGCGGGCGCCGCGAGTCGGGGGCGTCCGCGCCGTCGAGGCCGCCGGGCACGGCGCGGACGAGCGCCGCCTCCCCGGCGGACCAGTCGAACCGGCCCAGGTAGTTGAAGCTGATGCCGGGCGTCGACGGGCCGGTGAGCCGTGGGTCGCGCGCGAGGTGGCGCAGGGCGCCGTGTCCGACGCCCCGGCCGGGCACGGCCCGTATCTGCTCCTTGACGGCCTTCAGCGCCGTGCCCCAGTCGCCTTCGGGCACGTCGAGGGCGACCGGGAAGAGGGTGGTGAACCAGCCGACCGTACGGGACAGGTCCACGTCGTCGAACATCTGGTCCTCGCGGCCGTGGCCCTCCAGTGCGACGGCGACGGTGCGCCGTCCGGTCCACTGTGCGAGCACGCGGCCCAGGGCGGTCAGCAGCACGTCGTCGATGCGCGTGCGGTAGACGCCGGGTACCTCGCGCAGCAGGTCGTCCGTGCGCTGCCGGTCCAGGCGGACCGTCACCGCGCGGGTGTCGGCGATGGTGTTGCCGCCGTCGCCGTCCACCGGCAGCGGTGCCGCGCAGTGCCGGGCCACCGCGGCCCAGTGGTCGCGTTCACCGGCGAAGCCGCCCTGCTCGGTGTGGGCGTGCAGCCGCCGCGCCCACTCCTGCACGGACGTCGTGCGGGCCGGCAGGCGGACCGGCCGGCCGTCGCGGGCCTGCCGGTAGGCGGTCTCCAGGTCCTCCAGCAGGATGCGCCAGGAGACACCGTCGACCACCAGGTGGTGGACGGCCAGCAGCAGCCGGGCTCGCGGGGCGCCCTCGGTGACGAAGAGGCGGGCGGTGAGCAGCGGGCCGGTGCGGAGCCGGAGGGCGGCATGCGCCGCCGCCGTCACGCGGCTCTCGGTCTCCTCGGCCGCCGACGGGTCCAGGCCGGTCAGGTCGCAGACCTCCAGCAGCTCCGACGGCTCACCCGCCTCGGCGGCGGCGCAGGACTGCTGCCACCGCCCGTCGTCGCCGGTGACGAAGCGGGACCGCAGCGCGTCGTGGTGCGCCCACAGCGCCGACAGGGCGCGGCGCAAGGCGTCCGGGTCGGGCCGGTCGGCCGTCTCCACGACGACGCACTGGTCGAACAGGTCCGGCTGCGGCGGCCGGGCGTCGAGGAACCAGTGCTGGATGGGGGTCAGGGGCACCGCACCGCTCACCGGCCCGGTGCCGGCGACGGACACGGCGGTGCCCGTGGACGCGGCCAGAGCGGCGACGGTGGGGTGCCGGAACAGGTCGCGGGGTGTCAGCGCGAGGCCCTCGGCGCGGGCGCGGGAGACCACCTGGATGCTGAGGATCGAGTCGCCGCCCAGCATGAAGAAGTTGTCGTCGACGCCGACCCTCTCGACGCCGAGCAGGTCCGCCCAGATGCCGGCGAGGACGCGCTCGGTCCCGGTGCGCGGCGCGCGGTAGGCGCTGTCGCCCGCCCCGGACCAGTCGGGGGCCGGCAGCCGGCGCCGGTCCACCTTGCCGTTGGCGGTCAACGGGAGTTCGGGGACGTTCACGAAGGCGGCCGGGAGCATGTAGTCGGGCAGGTCGGCCGCCAGGTGCGTGCGCAGGGCGGTGCCGGAGGGGACCACGGCGTCACCGGCCGGCACGAGGTGGGCGGCCAGCCGCTTGCGGCCGGCGTGCTCGTACACCGACACGACGGCCTCGGCGACCGCGGGGTGGGCGGTGAGCCGGGCCTCGATCTCGGCGGGCTCGATGCGGAATCCGCGGATCTTGACCTGGTCGTCGGCGCGTCCCACGAAGTGCAGTTCGCCGTCCGAGCTCCACTTGACGATGTCGCCGGTGCGGTACATGCGGCCGCCGGGCGGGCCGAACGGGTCGGCGAGATAGCGGGCGGCGGTGGCGCCCGGCCGGCCGGCGTAGCCGCGGGCCAGTCCCGCTCCGGCGATGTACAGCTCCCCGGGGACGCCGGGCGGCTGGGGCTGCAGTCCGGCGTCCAGCACGTACACGCGTGTGTTGTCCAGGGGACGCCCGATGGGCAGGACCGCCGGCAGCGGGTCGCCGGAACGGAAGACGCGCCGGGTGGCGAAGGTGGTGGTCTCGGTCGGTCCGTAGCCGTCGACGACGGTCAGGCCGGGGCAGGCGTCCAGGACGCGCCGCACCACCGCGCCGGGCACGGCCTCGCCGCCGGTCCACACCTCGCGGGCGCCGCGCAGGCACGTGGGGTCCTCCTGGGCGAGCAGCCGGAACAGGCCCGCGGTCAGCCACAGGCAGCGCACGCCCCCGTCGGTGACGGCCCGGCGGACCACGGCCGCGTCGAGCTCCTCCGGCGGCGCGAGCACGGCCGTGCCGCCGCGCAGCAGCGGCACCCACACCTCGTAGGTGGCGGCGTCGAAGGCGTGCGGGGAGTGCACGAGGACCCGTTCGTGGTCCGCGAAGGCGCGATCGAGGGCGAGCGCGACGACGTCCCGCTGCCGCACGGCGACACCCTTGGGCGTGCCGGTGGAGCCGGAGGTGAACATCACGTACTGGACGTTGTCGGGGTGCACCGCGGGGGCGTCCGGGGCCGCGGACGCGGGCTGCGCCGCGGCCGGGCCGGTGTGGACCGCGGCCCCGGTGGCGTCCAGTCGCAGGACGCCCGGGCCGGGCAGCAGCTCTCGCGCCGTGTCCTCCCACGCGGCGTCGGTGAGCAGCAGGTCCGCGCAGACCTCGGCGAGCATCCGGCGCAGCCGTTCGCGCGGCGCCCTGCCGTCCAGAGGTACGTACACCCCGCCGGTACGGGCCAGCGCGACCTGGGCGACGACCAGCGCCACGGCCCGGTCCATCAGCACGCCCACCGGGCGTTCCGCCCGGACGCCGAGCCCGGTCAGCCGGCCGGCCAGGGCGGCGGCGCGGGCGTCGAGCTCCCGGTAGGTGAGGCGTTCGCCGCCGGCTTCCACGGCGACCGCGTCAGGGGTGTCCCGTACCCGCTCGGCAAAGAGGTCCGCCACGGTGGCCTCGGGCAGGGAGGTGGCCGTGTCGTTCCACGCGTGGACCACCTGGTGGCGGCCGGCCGCCGTGAGCAGCGGCAGCGTGGCGGGCGGCCGGTGGGCGCCGGCGGTCATGCCCTCCAGCAGGACGGTGAGGTGCTCGGCCATGCGGGCGGCGGTCCCGGCGCCGAACAGTTCCGGGTCGTAGCCCAGGCGCAGGGTCAGTTCGGGGCCGGGGTAGGCCACCAGGCTCAGCGGGTAGTTGGTGGTCTCGATGCCGTCGAGGCCGCTCAGCCGCAGCCCGTGCGCGGCGGCGAGGTCGTCGTCGACGGGGTAGTTCTCGAAGACGACGATGCTGTCGAAGAGGCCGGCCTGCTCGGGCAGCCCGGTGAACGTCTTCATCCGCGTCAGCGGCAGGTGGTCGAAGCGCCGGTCCTCGCTCTGGTCCTGCTGGAGCCGGCGCAGCCAGTCGAGCAGGGTGCCGTCGCGGGGCACGGTGACCCGGCTGGGCAGGGTGGTGATGAACAGCCCGGTCATGGCGTCCGCCCCGGGCAGCTCGGGCGGCCGTCCGGACACGGTGGTCCCGAAGACCACCTCGTCGCGCCCGGCCTGACGGGCCATCAGCACCGCCCAGGCGCCCTGCACCAGGGTGTTGAGGGTCAGGCCCGACGTCCTGGCCAGCTCCTCCAGTGCCCGGGTGGCGGCCGCGGAGAGCGTGACGCGGACCGCCTGCGTGGACTCGGCACGGTGGCTCTCGCGCGGCTCGTGGTCGTAGGGCAGCGGGGTGGTCTCGGTCAGTCCGGTGAGGCGGTCGCGCCAGTGCCGTTCGGCCCCCGCCGTGTCGCGCTCGCGCAGCCAGGCGACGTAGTCGCGGAACGGACGGCGTTCCGGCAGGGCGGACAGGGAACGCTCGGCCTGGGCGCCGTCGGACGGCAGCGCGTGGCAGGCGAAGACGTCCGACAGCACCTGGAACAGGCTCCAGCCGTCCAGGAGCAGGTGGTGGAAGGACCACACCACCCGGACGCGGTCGTCGGAGAGCCGGGCGAGCACCAGGCGCTGCAGCGGGGCACGCGTCAGGTCGAGGCCCTGCTCGCGGTCCCGGTCCAGGAGGTCGCGCAGCCGGCTCTCGCGCGCGTCATCGGGCAGGTCGCGCCAGTCCAGGCGGGTGACCGGCACGGCCGCATGGCGCTGCACGACCAGCACCGGCTCCGGCACGTCCTGCCACACGACGCGGCCGCGCAGCACCGGGGTGCGGTCCGTCACCCACTGCCAGGCCGCCGCGAGTGCCTCCGGGTCCGGCACGCCGTCCAGGACGAAGGTCAACTGCTGGAAGTAGACGCTCCGGTCGTCCTGGGACAGACCGTGGAAGAGCATGCCGGCCTGGGCCGGGGTGAGCGCGTGCACGTCCTCCACAGCCGCGGGGTCGTCCCCGACGATCCGGTCCACGGCCGCCTGGTCGAGCCGGGCGAGCGGGAAGTCGGACGGGGTGCGTCCGCCCGCGCCCGGCCGGGCGGCGTGGCGCGCGAGGCCCGCCAGCGCGCCGGCGAACCGCTCGGCGAGGCCGGCGACGGTGGCCTCATGGTGCACCTGCTCCGAGTAGAACCAGGTGAACTCCAGCGACTCGCCGTCCAGCAGCCCCACCACCTCGAGGGCGTGCGGACGCGTCGCCGCCGGGTCGGCGTCCAGCTCCAGCGGCCGGGACAGGCCGCGGTACAGGCCGTCCGGCCCGTCCTGCAGCGTCATCCGTCCCAGGTAGTTGAAGCTGATCTGCGCGCCGGGGGTCTCCGGTGCCGTCTCCCGTGGTGCCAGGCGGTGCAGCACGTCGTGGCCGATCCCGTGGCGGGGCACGGCCCGCAGCTGCTCCTTCACCCGCTTCAGGACGGCGTCCCAGTCCGCCTCCGCGGGAACGGCGAGCGCCACGGGGTGGCGGGTGGTGAACCAGCCGACGGTGCGGCTGGTGTCGACGTCGGCGAACAGCTCCTCGCGTCCGTGCCCCTCGACGTCGACCAGTACGCGGTCCTGTCCGCTCCACGCGCACAGGACCCGGCCGAGGGCGCTCAGCAGCACGTCGTTGACCTGGGTGCGGTAGGTCTCGGGGAGGGTGCGCAGCAGTACGGAGGTGTCCTGCGGGCTCAGGCGAACGGTCACGGAGCGGGCCGAGGCGTAGGTGCCGGCGCCCGTTCCGTCGGCGGGCAGGGCGGCCGCGGCACCGGTGACCGCCTCCGCCCAGTACGCCCGCTCGTCGTCGAAGCCGCCGTCGGCGGCGAACCGGGTCAGCCGCTCGGCCCAGTGGCGGAGCGCGGAGGACTTCTCCGGGAGCGCGGACGCGCCGTCGGCGCCCTCGCTCCGGGCGCGGTAGGCGCGGTCGAGGTCCTCCAGCAGCAGCCGCCAGGAGACACCGTCGACCACGAGGTGGTGCACGGCCAGATGCAGCACCGGGAGCCGGCCGGGCCCGCGGTCGTGCAGGGCCGCCCGCAGCAGGGGCCCGCTTCGCAGGTCGAAGGGGCCCCGGTGGGGGGCGTCGGTGTCGGGGCCGCGGTGGCGGGCCAGCCGGATCCGGGGCGCCCGCTCCTCGATGTGCCACCGCACCTGGGGGCCGCCGTCGCCACCGCCCTCGTCGAGGAAGCGCGAGCGCAGGGCGTCGTGGTGGACCACGACGTCGTTCAGCGCGTCCTCCAGGGCCGCCGCGTCCACGGACTCGGGCACGTACACGGACATCGTCTGGGCGAAGTGGCCGGCGCGGAGCGCTGCGCTCTCGAACAGCCAGTGCTGAATGGGCGTCAGCGGCGCCGGACCGGTGGCCGCCACCGCGGCCGGGGCGGCCGCGCGCAGGCTCCCGGCGGCGTCGGCGCACCGGGCGAGGGCGGCGACCGTCTGGTACCGGTAGACGTCGCGTGAGGTGATCGCCAGACCCGCCTGCCGCGCCTGCGCCACCACCTGGATGCTGAGGATGGAGTCGCCGCCCAGCTCGAAGAAGTTGTCGTCGGTCCCGACCCGCTCGAGATGCAGGACGTCGGCCCAGACGGCGGCCAGGGTGCGCTCGGTGGGCGTGCGGGGCGCGACGTGGCGCACGGCGCGCACGGCGGGCCCCGGCTCGGGCAGGCGGCCGCGGTCCAGCTTGCCGTTGGGGTTGAGCGGCAGGGCGGCCAGGGTCACGACCGTGGCGGGGACCATGTAGTCGGGCAGCGTGCGCCCCAGCTCGCGGCGCACCGCCTCCGGTTCCACCCGGCCGCCGGGGAGGGGCACGACGTAACCGACCAGGCGGCGGTGGCCGTCGGCGTCGAAGGCGGTGGCGGCCGCCTCCGCGACGCCCTGGCAACGGCGCAGCGCGTCCTCGACCTCGCCCAGTTCGATGCGGAAGCCGCGGACCTTGACCTGCTGGTCGATGCGGCCGAGGTACTCCAGCTCGCCGTCGGCCGTCCACCGCACCAGGTCACCGGTGCGGTACATGCGCTCCCCCGGTGCGCCGAAGGGGTCGGCGACGAACCGGCCGGCGGTCAGGCCGGGGCGCCGCAGGTACCCGCGTGCCAGGCCGCCGCCCCCGAGGTACAGCTCGCCCGTCACGCCGGGCGGTTGCGGGCGCAGCATGCGGTCCAGTACGTAGGCGCGGGTGCGGGCCACCGGCCTGCCGATGGGCGGGGCCTGTTCCGGGACCGTGTCCCCGGCGAACCAGGCGGTGGCGTAGACGGTGGCCTCGGTGGGGCCGTAGATGTTGGCGACGCCGCAGGAGGGCATCGCCGTCCGGAGGTCGCGCACGGTCTGGGCGGACAGCGCCTCGCCGGCCAGCACGACGGTGTCCGCCTCGACGGCGGTGGCGCCCCCGTTGACCAGGCGGGATACCACCGACGGCACGCCGCTGACCAGGCCGGCCCGGCGGGGGCCCGGCGCGTCGGCGAGGGCCGGCAGGTCGGCGACCACCTCGACGCTGCCGCCCGCCAGCAGGGGGCACAGCATCTCGAACACCGACACGTCGAAGTTGAGGGAGGTGGAGGCCACCACGTGCGCCAGCCCCCGGGGGCCGAACCGCTCCGCCGCCCAGGCGGACAGCGCGGCCACACTGCGGTGCGTGATCACCACGCCCTTGGGCCGGCCGGTCGACCCCGACGTGTAGATGACGTAGGCGGGGTGGTCGGGGTCCAGGGGGCGCACCCGGTCGGCGTCGGTCAGGTCGGCGGCGTCGGTGGCGGTGTCGGTCGGGTCGGCGGAGGCGGCGTCGCCGCCGCCGGGCGCGTCGGCCGGGCCCTCCCCCGCGGTGGCGCAGGGGTCGGTGCCGACGGCGGCCAGGTCGTCGACCATCAGCGGCTCGCAGCCCTCCGGCAGGGCGGCCGCGGTCTCACGGGTCGCCAGAACCAGGGTGGGGGCGGCGTCGGCGAGCATGAAGCGGATGCGTTCGGCCGGGTAGCCGGGGTCGACCGGCAGGTAGCCCGCACCCGACTTCAGGACCGCCCACAGCAGGGGCAGCAGGTCGGCGGAGCGCGGCAGGCACAGCGCCACCAGCGTCTCCGGTCCCGCGCCGCGGGCCGCGAGCAGCCGCGCGAGGCGGTTGGCGCGCCGGTTCACCTCCGCGTAGTCCAGCCGCACCGGTCCGCAGAGGACCGCGGTGCGGTCGGGGGTGCGGGCCGCCTGTGCCTCGAACAGCTCCGGCAGCGTGACGCACGGGGCCGGGGCGTCGGCCGTCCCGGACGCCGGCGGGTTCCAGGCGTCGAGCAGCGTGCGCTGCTCGTCCTCGGAGAGGAGGGGCAGCTCGCCCAGTGCCCGGTCCGGCCCGTCCGCCATGCCCTGGAGCAGGCGGTGCAGGTGGCGTGCCATCCGGGCGGCGGTGCGCGCTTCGAAGAGGTCGGTGTTGTACTCGACCGTCAGCTCGCAGCCGCCCTCCGCCCGCGGCGCGAACTCCAGGACGAGGTCGAAGCGCGCGGCGGGGCGGGGCAGCGGGCGTTCCTCGATGCGCAGTCCGCCCGCCGGGGGCAGGACGGGCGCGGTGGCCTGCTGCACGACGAGGGCCTGCACCAGCGGGGTCCGGCTGGGGTCGCGGGGCGGGGCCAGTTCCTCCACCACCCGGTCGAAGGGGACCCCGTCGTGGGCGAAGGCGTCCAGCACGGTCGCGCGCATGCTGTCGACGAACCGGTGGACGGTCAGCGCTTCGTCCACCTCGCCGCGCAGCACCACGGTGTTGGCGAAGAAGCCCGTCGCGTCCTCCAGGTCGCGGCGGCCCCGTCCGTTGGTGATGGTCCCGAAGGCCACGTCCCGCTGCCCGGAGTAGCGGGAGAAGAGCACGGCGGCCGCTCCGGCGAGCAGCGTGAACACGGTCGTGCCCCGGTCGCCGGCGAGGTTCCGCAGCCGGTTGACGAGGCCCGCCGGGAGGTGGTGGCGGTGGGCCGCGCCGGCGGTGGTGCGCACCGCCGGCCGGGGCCGGTCGGTGGGCAGTTCGAGCTGCGGCAGCCCGGCCAGGTGCCGCTTCCAGTAGGCGAGGTCCTCCTCGTCGCCGCCCGCGCTGAGCCGCCGCTGCTCCCACACCGCGAAGTCGGGGTACTGGACGCCCGCACCGGGCAGGCCGTCGGGCTCGCCGGAGACCTCGGCGTGGTAGAGCGCGGCCAGCTCGCGGGTCAGTACGCCCACCGACCAGCCGTCGGTGACGATGTGATGCTGCGCCAGCAGCAGGACGTGGTCCTCGGGCTGACGGCGGATGAGCAGGGCGCGGGTGAGGGGTCCCGCCGTGAGGTCGTAGGGACGTCTCAGCTCGTCCGTCACCAGGCGCTCGGCGGCGTCGGCGCGCTGTTCGGCGGGCGTGTCGGCGAGGTCGGCGATGCGCAGCGGCAGGTCGGGTTCGGCGCCGACCCGCTGGACGCCCTGCCCGTCCACCGTGGTGAACGTGGTGCGCAGCGCGTCGTGGCGGGCGGCGAGCCGCCGCAGGGCCCGGCGCAGTGCGTCCGGGTCGAGCGGCCCGCGCAGCCCGAGGACGACGCCGGTGTTGTACTCGGTGCCGCCGGCGGAGAGATCGTCCAGGAACCACAGCCGCCGCTGCGCGCTGGACAGCGGCAGGAGCCCGTCGCGCGGGGCCGGCGGGATCGGGTCGGGCGGCGCGGCGGCGGACGGGTCGCCGAGCAGCGGGGCCAGCGCGCCGACGGTGCGCGCGGTGAAGACCTCCCGCATCGTCAGCCGGACGCCGAGCTCGTCCCGGATGCGGGCCAGGGCCCGGGCGGCCAGGATCGAGTCCCCGCCGAGGTCGAAGAAGTCGTCGGTGACGCCGACCGTGCCGACGCCCAGGACGTCCGCCCACACGCCGGCCAGGGCCCGCTCCTGAGGCGTGCGCGCGGGGACGTGGCCGGCCGCGGCGGAGGCGGCCGGCGCGGGCAGGGCCCGCCGGTCGACCTTGTGCTGCGGGGTGAGGGGCAGTTCGTGCAGGACGACGACGGCGGAGGGGACCAGGTGGGCCGGCAGCACCGCGGCGACCGCCGTGCGCAGAATGGACGCCTCCGGGACCCGCTTCGGGTCGGTGGGCGTGACGTAGCCGACGAGTCTCTTCCGGCCCGGCTCGTCCTCGCGGACCACGACGACGGCCTCGTGGACGCCCTCCTGGCGCAGCAGGGCCGCCTCGACCTCCCCCGGTTCGATGCGGAAGCCGCGGATCTTGACCTGGCGGTCGAGCCGACCGAGGAACTCCAGCTCCCCGCCGGTGGTCCAC
The DNA here is from genome assembly GCF_053587115.1 of Streptomyces sp. NPDC003697. Taxonomy (NCBI): domain Bacteria; kingdom Bacillati; phylum Actinomycetota; class Actinomycetes; order Kitasatosporales; family Streptomycetaceae; genus Streptomyces; species Streptomyces sp. NPDC003697. The sequence continues at coordinate 55,611 of NZ_JBSFNN010000011.1, read as the reverse complement.
CGCACCCGGTCGCCGGTGCGGTAGAGCCGGGCTCCGGGCGGGCCGAAGGGGTCGGCGACAAAACGCGCGGCGGTCAGGCCCGGACGTCCCAGGTAGCCGCGGGCCACCCCTTCGCCGCCGACGAACAGCTCACCGTCCGCGCCCGGCGGCACGGGCCGCATGGCCGCGTCCAGCACGTGCACCCGCGTCCCGGGCAGCGCGCTGCCGATGGTGGGTGTGCCGCTGCCCGCGGATAGCGGCCCGGTCCAGGTGGCGACGATGGTGGCCTCGGTCGGACCGTAGGAGTTGATCATGCGGCGGCCGGGGGCCCAGCGGTCGACGAGTCCCGCCGGGCAGGCCTCGGCGCCCACGATCAGCGTGCGCAGGCCGCGTGCGCCGCCCGTCGGTGCGCTGTCGGGCAGGGTGGCCAGGGCTGCGGGCGGGATGAGGGCGTGGGTGATGCGGTGCTCGTCCAGGACGCAGGCGAGCTCGTCGCCCAGCCACGGCCCGTCCGGCGGCACCACCAGGGTCGCGCCGGCCAGGACGGAGGTGCACAGCTCCAGTACGGAGGCGTCGAAGCTGGGTGAGGAGAACTGCAGGACGCGGTCGCCGGGGCCCACGGCGTACTGGCCGGCGGCGGCCGCGGCGAAGGCGCCGATGCCCCGGTGGGTGACCGCCACGCCCTTGGGTGTCCCGGTGGAGCCCGAGGTGTAGATGACGTAGGCCGTGTGGTCGGGGTGTGCCTCCGGGTGGCCGCCGTCCGCCCCGGTGCGCCGGGCCGGGCCGGTGTCGGCACCGGGGGCTTCCTCCATGGCGTGGCGCACCCGCGCCAGGTCGTCGAGGACCACGGCCGGAGCGGCGTCGGTCAGCATCAGCTCCCGCCGCTCGGCCGGGTAGGCGGGGTCGACGGGCAGGAAGGCGGCGCCCGCCAGGGTCACGGCCAGCTCCGCCGCGACCAGTTCCATCGAGCGCGGCAGGACCAGGGCCACCGTCCGCTCGGGCCCGGCTCCGCGCCGCACCAGGTCGGCGGCCAGTCGGCCGGCCCGTGCCGCCAGCTCCCGGTACGACCAGGTCCGCCGGCCGTCGGTGAGTGCGGGCGCGTGCGGGGTCCGGGTGACCCACGCGGAGAACAGCTCACCGAGCGACGGGTGCGCCGGCCGCCGGGCGCCGTCGCCTCCCGGTGCCGGGGTGGCACCGCCTGCCCGCGGCGGCTGCGGCCGCAGGGACGCCGGTGTGGGCTTGTCGTGCAGGTCCGTCATGGGTGCAGTCCTTTGTGGGGCGGGGACGAGGCGGCGGGGCCGGCCGGATGCGGCGGGCAGCCCTGGGGCCCACCGGAGCGGTGCGGTGGGTTCTCGCGCACGAAAGGGTGCGGCGGCGCTGCGTACGGCTCAGGCGGCGCCGGTGCGGCGGGCGGTGCGTCCGGAGATCTGCACGCGGTCCACCACGCCGGTGGCGGGATCGCGGTGGAAGCGTCCGCCCGGCTCGCGCCGGCCCGTGGCCGGATCGACCAGGTCGCAGGACAGGTCCGGATAGCACACGAGCGGGATCGGCAGGTCGCCGTCCACGGAGAGGGCGGGCGTACCGTCCGGGCGGAGCGTGATCCGGTACTCCGTGGGGCCGTTGGCATAGGTGCCCGCGCACTCGGGCGGGGTGACGGGACGCTCCCCGCGCGCGGGGGCCGGGACCGTCGGCACCCGCACCCCGGTGATCCGGGTGACGTCGTCGGCGAGGTCCCGCCAGAGCGCGGTCGCGCCTCCGGCGTTGCCGGTGAAGGCGACCACGACGCCGCTGTCCGGTTCGGCGCGCAGGTGGCAGGAGGTGCCCTGGGCGTTGCCGTCGTGGCCGTACCAGGTTCGGCCGTCGTGCCGGTACAGGGCGGGGCCCAGGCCCCAGGCGTCGGCCAGGGCTCCCGCCGCGGCGGCGGGTTCGGGCCGGCACATCCGCTCGGCGACGGCGGAGGGCAGGACGGCGGACCGTCCGATCAGTGCGCGGCCCAGTGCGAGCAGGTCCGCGGCGCCCGCCAGCAGGGCGCCGGCCGGCGCCTCGAGGGGAGCGAGGTTCTGGTGGGCCGGCAGGAGCCGTCCCGAAGCGGTGTTCAGCGCGTGGCCCCGTGCCCGGGGTCGGCCGGAGGCCGTGTCACCCAGGAACGCCGGTGCCGTGCCCAGGGGTTCGAGGATCAGCGCCCGCACCGCCTCGTGCCACGGCATACCGGTGACCCTCTCCACCAGTTGTCCGGCGGCGACGTAACCGGCGTTGGAGTAGGAGAAGTCGGTGCCTGGAGCGAACAGCGCGTCCTTGGCGGTGCAGACCTGCGACAGGTACCGGGAGGCGGTGGTGCGGGCGGCGGTGTCGGAGTCGGGCCCGGTGGGCAGGCCGGCGGTGTGGCTGAGCAGGTGGCGTATCTCCACCTTCGGTAACTCGCGCAGTTCGGGGAGGAGTTCGGCGACGGGGTCGTCCAGTTCCAGGTCGCCGTCGGCGACCAGGAGCATCACGAGCGCGGCGGTGTAGGGCTTGGTCAGGGACCCGAGGGGGACGGCGGTGTCGGCGGTGAAGGGCGTACCGGTGGCGGCGTCGGCCGTGCCGGTGTGCACGGTCAGCACGTCGGTGCCGGTCGTGACGGCCAGTTGGGCGCCGGGCACCCGGTGGACTCGGGCGAGGGCGTCCAGGCGGTCCTGAAGTTCCTCCCGTAGGAGGGACGGGCCGCGCTCGGCGACCGGAGCGGCGGTGGTGGTGTACGGCATGAGAAGGGGACTCCCGTTGACTGGGCCTCATTGCGGGTGACGGAGCCGGGCCCGCGGGTGAGCGGTGCGGGGCCGGCCCTGGTGCCTGTCGCGCCGGGCGCTACGGCCTGCTGACCTCGACCGGCAGGTGGCGCACGCCGACGATCACGGCCGGGTTCTGGAAGACGACGTCCGCGTAGGACGGGACCGCCAGGCTGCGGAATCGTTCATGCACCATGCACATGGCGATCCGGGCCTCCAGCCGGGCCAGGTGGGCACCGAAGCAGAAGTGGATGCCGTGCCCGAAGGTCAGATGGGGATTCGGGCTGCGGGTGACGTCGAATCGGTCCGGCGCGGTGAAGCGGGCCGGGTCGCGGTTGGCGGCGCCGAGGTGGGCCATCACGAGCGCGTCGGCGGGGAGCCGCTCACCGCCGAGGACCACGGGCCGGGTGGTGCGACGCCCCAGTTCGGGGAAGGGCGGCAGCCACCGCAGCACCTCCTCCAGGGCCACCGGGAGCTGGTCGGGGCGGGCGCGCAGCCGGGCGCCGGCGTCGGGGTGCCGGTCGAAGGCGACCACGGCGTTGCCGAGCAGGGCGGTGGTGGTGATGTGCCCGGCGACCAGCAGCAGGGCGACGAAGCCCACGATCTCCTGGTCCTCGAGACGGGCGCCGTCCACCTCGGCGGCGATGAGTCTGCTGGTGAGGTCCTCGCCGGGGTGCGCACGACGGTGGCGGATGTGCTCCAGCACGTAGCCGTTCATCTCGCGCACGGTGGGGGCGATGGCTTCCAGCGCCCGTTCCAGGTCGGCCATGTCGGGCGCCTCGCCGAGCTGGTCGCCGCTGAACAGGACGCCGGCCCACTCCTGGAAGAGTCTGTGCTCGCCGGCCGGAACGCCGAGGAGTTCGGCGATGACGATGATGGGGAGCGGATAGGCCAGCGCGTCGACCAGGTCGAATCTGTCCCGGTCGGCGACGGCGTCCAGCAGCCGTGCGCACACGGCCTCGATGCGCGGTTCCAGTCCCCGCACCACGCGGGGGGTGAACGCCTGGCTCACCAGGGTGCGGAGCTTGCGGTGCTCCGGCGGGTCCATCCCGACGAAGTTGCCCTGCCGGAAGGTCTCGAAGTCCTGCTGGGTGGGCGCGATCGGGGAGAGGTCCGAGGAGTACGTCGCCGGGTCGGCGAGTACGGCGGTGACGGTGTCGTGGTCCACGGCCTGCCAGACGCCCTGGGCCTCGTCGTGGCGCACCGGGCCGGCCTCACGCAGAGCCCGCCAGCGCTCGGGTAATGCCTCGACCGGTAACGGCTCACCGGTCACTTGCTTACTGATCACTTGTTCTCCTCGCTCGGGCCGGCGCAGGGGCGCGGCACGGCCGCGCATGCCGCTGTGTCTGCTGTTTCGGTGTACTGCCCAGGGGGCGGCCACGGACCCCACTCGGATGCTTCCGGCACGGACGGGCCACCTTGCCCGGGAGGGGCGATGGACCTCGTCACGCCGACTGCGGCGCCTCACCGCGGACGTGACGGACCGCCAGTGAGATGATCCGGGGCTTCGGTGGACGACGCGCCGGCCGGCACGCCGCCAGTCGCTCATCGGGGCCGGCCGCGCGGCCTCAACACATCCGGCGGAAGAGGCCGGGGCTCCTTGTGCGTTCGTTCCCCCACATCGGTGCCCGCGTCGCGGACCGACCCGACATCGCAATCCCCCCAGTGATACCTTCCGCGCGCTTTCCGCGCGGTGCTCTCCCCCAGCACACATGAACTCACGACGGACCCCAGGGGCCCCGACGCCCGGAACGCGGTGAGCGAGGACGCGCATCCGACAGGTCCTGTCCGATGGTTGGCACAGTGCGCACTCCAGAACACCTTCGTTCCAGTCGAACTCGGCCACAGTCTTCACGGCGAGTCACCCGATAGCAACCCCCTGAGGTTTCACTCAGAGTGCTCGTCTCGGGCTTCCACCGTGACCATCGATCGGCCTCGGCGGATCTCGCCTCGTGCGGGTCTCGCCTTGTGCGACGGTCCGGCCGGATCGTCGCCCCGGCGTGTGCCCCGGCGCCCCTCCTTCAAACTCACCGATCTCGAAAGAATCTTTCCCCGCATACCCGGCACCCCCTCGACCAGGGCCGTTGCCCGGACACCGCAAAACGGCGGGTGCGGCCTCCCGATGGCCGGTCATGTACCGGCGCACGCACGGCGATTCGGCCAGTCGTCGATGCGAGGGGGTACCGGGGGCGGCCGGCGGGCGGTGCGGCGGCGGGAGCGGGCCCCGAACGTGAAGGCACGAAGGGGCGCACGGTTACCGTGCGTGCGCGGGTGCGTGCTTCCGATGCGGCCCGGCAGGTGCGGTCCGTCCCGCTGGCGGCCGCGGCAGCGGGATCGGGACCGGGGCTCCGGTCACCGGAGTGACCCGACCTTTCTCACCCGCCGTCCGCACCCGCCGCCGGACCGGCACCCTGGGATCCGGCCCAGTCCGCCACCAGTTCGGCCACGAGGTCCACGCGGTCCATGAGGAAGAAGTGGCCGCCGGGGAAGGTCCGCAGCTGGAAGTCCGAGGACGTGTGCCCCTTCCAGGCGGCGGCCTCCTCGACGGTCACCTGGGGGTCCCGCTCTCCGGTGAGGCACAGGACGGGCACGCCGACCGCGGTGTCCACCGCCGGCCGGTACCGCGCGACCGCGCGGTAGTCGTTGCGCAGGGCGGGCAGGAAAAGGTCCATCAGCTCCGGGCTGCGGATGAGTTCGGCGTCGGTGCCGCCCAGCCGGAGGAGGTGGTCGAGGAGTTCCCGGTCCGTCTCGCCGCGGAAGGTGCTCTCGCGCGGCACCGACGGCGCGCCCCGTCCGGAGACGACCAGCCGGCACGAGTCGGCGGCGTGCCCGGCGGCCAGCCGGAGCACCGTCTCGTAGGCCACGCTCGCCCCCATGCTGTGCCCGAACAGGACGAGCGGCGCGCCGTCGTGGGCGTAGCGCCGCAGCGAGGACGCCACCTGGTCGGCGAGCCGTTCCACGGTGGGGACGAGGGGTTCGCCGAGGCGCTCCTGCCGGCCGGGGTACTGGACGGCGCTGACGTCGAAGGTTTCCGGAAGGTGCCGCGCGAGCGGCAGGAAGTACGTCGCGGCGCCGCCCGCGTGCGGGAGGAACACCACGTGCGCCGCGGCGTCCCGTCCACGGCGCAGCTCCCGGATCCAGGGGTCCTTGCCTACCGTCACCTTCGTCCACCCTCCCCAGCCGGCACCCGATCCGGCATCTCGGCGTCCACAGCGGTGCGGGCCGCCCCGGCATCGCTGACCGGCCGGACGGCCCTCGCCCATCCTGGACCCGGAGGCGGGTGCGGGCGACGACTTCCGGCCAGCCGCCCACGGCCGGTCCGGCGCGATCTCACGCCCGCGCCCCGGTCGATCCGGACGCGGGGTCCGCACCCGGGTTCCGGACGTGGGGGCCCGGGTGCGCCGGGCGGGAGCCGTGGCCGCGGCGGCCGATCGCGTCGGTCAGAGGGGGCGGTGGCCGGCGACGTCCCCGCCGGGGTCGTCCATGAGGGCCAGGCGGGCGGTGATGCGCTTGCCGACCGGTTCGCGCTGCGCCTCGAAGCCCTGGCAGACGGCCATCACGATCTCCAGGCCGTGCTGGCCCACCCGGCCCGCGTCCGCGGCCCTGGCCACCGGCAGCACCGGGTCGGTGTCCCACACCTCCACCTCGACCAGCCCGCCGGTCACGCGCAGGTCCAGCAGGATGGGACCGGGCGCGTACTTCCGGGAGTTGGTGACCAGTTCACTGACCACGAGCTGGGTCAGGTCCAGGGCGCGCTGGGAGACGGGGATTCCGTGCACGGACTGGACGGTCGTCAGGAACTCGGCGGCGAGGTGACGGGCCTGGGCGATACAGGTACCGTCCCCGTCCAGGGTGGCCGAGGCGCGGATGGCGCCGGTGTCCGGCGCCAGCCCGTCCTCCCCCAAGGGCGCAGGTTCCATCCAGACCGCCTTCACTCCGTTCACGACCCGCTCCTACCCGGGGGCACGCCCCCTACGCCTCCGTGCGCCCCCGCCACACCTGTGGTCTCGGGCACACGGGTGCATCACCCCCGTGATCCCGGGGCACCATACGCTGGATCCGGTTTCGGACAGGCGGGTCACGACACATGCACAGAGGACGAGATGGCGGAAACCGGCACAACACGGGGCTCCGGGCGGCTGTCGGTCGTCTCCACGGCGACGGACGGCGTGCGCGTCCTGACCGTGGCCGGTGAGATCGACCACCACACCGTCGGCGCCCTCCAGAACGCCCTGTCTGCCGACGCCGGCGCCTCCCCGCGCACCGTCGCCGACATGCGACAGGTCAGCTTCATGGACTCCACCGGCATCAACGCCCTCATCGCCGCCCACCACCACCTCACCCGGGCCGGCGGCTGGCTCCGCCTGGCGGCGCCCCAGGCACCGGTGATGCGCATCGTCGAGCTCGTCGGCGTCGACGCCGTCATCCCCTGCCATCCCACCCTCCGCGAGGCGCTCACGCCTTGAGAACGCCCGCGGCACGGGGTGGACACCGACGGCACCGGCCGACAGCCGCACCGACGCCACGACCGCCCGATCCCCGGGAACGCTCAGGCCCCGTTCGTGCGCACGGTCCCCGAAACCCGCAACCGGTCGCTGGAGGACATCGAGCGGGCGCTGCGCAGCCCCGGCCCGCCGCCGGGAACCTGTCCGAGGCATCGTGAACACCCCCGGGGACCGGCCGTCCCGGCCCCTGCACGGCTCGGCCGGGACGGCCGGTCCCGGTGCGGCTGGTGGAGCCCCGCGGATCAGCCGGTGACGTGCCGCCCGCCGCGGGCGCGCAGGCGTTCACGCTGGGGCACCACGACGTAGGCCGGGTCCTTCGTCGACGCGACGCCCGCGTCGAAGGTGCCGAACCGTTGCAGAGCGCTGCCGGCGAGCAGGGCCAGCCCGGCCGCCGCCGCGGCCGGGCGGCTGCGGCGGGCGACGGTCACCGCGGCCAGGACCCCGCCCAGAGTCAGGTACTCCGAGGCACGCCGCAGGCGGTGGGCCCGGCCCCTGGTGTAGGCCTTGAGCTCCAGGCCCGGCCGGCGCTCGATCAGCCGGGCGGCGACGAGTTCGGCCGCCGCGCCCACCGCGGCCAGTCGCCGGGCCGGGCCCGCCTCGGCCACCGGCGCCAGCAGCATGCCGAGTCCGCCCCCGCTCGCGGCCGCGGAGCCGGTGAACAGGAAGGGCAGTTCGCGGCGGGCCTCGTGCCAGGCCGGGACGGCCGTCTGGGAGAGCAGCACCGCGGTGTAGGCGGCCACGCCGGGAGCGAAGGCGGCCGCGGACAGACCGGCCGGGCGGGCGGCGCCCCGCAGCAGGCGGCCGGCCAGGGTGCCGCGCAGGGAGGCGGGCAGCAGTTCGGCCGTGGCGGCCAGGGCGCTGCCGGGCCCGTAGCCGACGAGGATCCAGGTGCCGACGGACATCGGCGAACTCGGCTTCGCCACCCGCAGCATGTGGTGGAAGCGTTCGGGGCGGCCGAGGTCGGCGATCAGCAGGTACGTGCTGGCCAGCAGCGCGCCGAAGCCACCCAGGCGCCCGGCCCGGCGCAGCGCCGGGAGGCCGGTCAGGTCCGCGCCGGCCGACAGCAGGGTGGCACCGGCCGACAGGCCGCCGGTGAACAGGTAGGCGGGGACCTTCCACTCCCACACCGGCGGTTTCAGCACCGGCCGTCCGTAGTAGGAGCGGAACTCGCCGTCCGGCCCGGCGGTCCGCCCGGGGTGCGCGCCGCCGCGGTCGCGGCCCGAGGCGAAGGTGCGTGCCCAGACGTCGGCGGCGCCCGCGTCGCTGCGCGGCTCACGGAGGACGGGGTCGTCGTCGGTCATCGGGGGCCTTTCTTGAGGAAGACGGCAACGGCCGCCGCGAGCATGGCCGAGGCCGCCACACCGGCGTGCTTCCACATGGACGGCAGGTCGCGTGTGGGCACCACGGGGTCCGGCGGCAGTCCGTAGACCTCCGGTTCGTCGAGCAGCAGGAAGAAGGCGCCGTCACCGCCCACTCCGTCGTCCGGGTCGCGGCCGTAGAGCCGTGCCTCCTCCACGCCCGCCTCGTGCAGTTGCTCCAGTCGCCGGTCGGCCCGCTCCCGCAGCTCGTCGAGCGGACCGAACTGGATGGAGTCGGTGGGGCACGCCTTGGCACAGGCCGGTTCCAGGCTGCCGCGCAGACGGTCGTAGCACAGGGTGCACTTCCAGGCCCGGCCGTCGTCGGGCCGCCGGTCGATGACGCCGTACGGGCAGCCGGACACGCAGTAGCCGCAGCCGTTGCAGATGTCGGGCTGGACCACCACCGTGCCGAACTCGGTGCGGAAGAGCGCACCGGTGGGGCACACGTCGAGGCATCCGGCGTGGGTGCAGTGCTTGCACACGTCGGACGACATCAGCCAGCGGAAGTCGGTGCGGGCCCCGGCGCCGGTGGAGGCGCCGGGCAGGTCGAAGGAGGGGAAGCCGAGGTCCACCGGCCCGGTGCCCAGTTCACCACCGCCTCTGGGGGCGCCCCGCAGGGCGTGCGCGGTGACCTGAGCCGTGTGCTCGGTGGCGGAGGGGCCGGTGGGCAGGTCCGACAGGCCCGGGTCCTGCCGTCCCAGCGGGCGTTCCTGCTCGACGAAGGCGACGTGCCGCCAGGAACTCGCGCCGAGCATGCCGGTGTTGTCGAACGACATCCCGAGCAGGTCGAGGCCGTCGTCGGGGACGTCGTTCCACTCCTTGCAGGCGACCTCGCACGCCTTGCAGCCGATGCACACGGAGGTGTCGGTGAAGAAGCCGACCCGCGGCGGGTGGTCGCGGTGGCCGGCGTCGGCGGCGGGGTCCTTCAGGGGACCGTACAGGCTGTGCTCGTCCGTCATGAAGTGCCCTCCGGCCGGTCCTGTTCGATGTGGGCCGGCATGTGGCCGTCACCGGCCGTCGCGATACGGGTGCCGGTCGCCGGGGTGATCCCGGCCCGGCGGCGGTAGTCCTCCACGTACTCCAGCAGCGCGGGGCCCCTCGGCCGCCGTCCCGAACGGACGTCGCAGGTCAGCACCTTGCTCTCCTGGATGAGCACGTTGGGGTCGGCCACCACCCCGAGGAGGTCGTTGACCACGTCGCCGCTGGACAGGCCCGCGTGACCCCAGTGGTAGGGCATCCACACCTGGTGGATGGTGCGGCCCTCGACCCGCAGCGGGGCCAGCCGGTCGGTGACGAGGACGCGCGCCTCCACCGCCGTCCGGCTGGTGATCACGTGGGCCCAGTCCATGTGGCGCAGCCCGCGTTCGGCCGCCAGTTCCGGCGACACCTCCACGAACAGCTCCGGCTGCAGCTCCGCGAGGTACGGCAGCTGGCGGCTCATGGCTCCGGCGGTGTGGTGCTCGGTGAGCCGCGCCGCCGTGAACACGAAGGGGAACACCTCGCTGTGCGCTTCGGGCGGGGCCGGGTTGGAGGGATTGTCGCGGCGCCCGTACACCTTGCGCGCGGGGTTGGCCTGCTGGCCGTAGAGGAGGTTGCGCACGGGCGACTCGTGCGGCTCGTAGTGGGTGGGCAGCGGGCCGTCCGCCAGGCCGCTGGGCGCGAACAGCCAGGCCTTGCCGTCGGCCATCATGATGAACGCGTCGTCGCCGCTCAGCGCCTCGGGACCCGAGGCCCCCTCGGGCGGACGGTAGTGCGGCGGCTTCTTCCTCTCGAAGTCCGGGGTGTCGTACCCGGTCCACTCGCCGCGTTCCTCGTCCCACCAGACGAGGGCCTTGCGTTCGCTCCAGGGCCTGCCCTGCGGGTCGGCCGAGGCGCGGTTGTAGAGCACGCGCCGGTTCAGCGGCCAGGTCCAGCCCCACTCGGCCTCGTACGGCCCCTGCTCGAAGCGGGACTTGCGGCGCCGGGCCTGGTTGACCTCGTCGGCGTACACGCCGCTGTAGATCCAGCAGCCGCAGGACGTGCTGCCGTCGGCCTTGAGGTCGGGGTAGCCGCTGACGGCGCGCCCGGTGCGCAGGTCGATCCCGTTGATGTGGCGCAGGACGTCCGCCGCGGACGGCTCGTCGCCCTCGGTGCGGTAGTCCCAGGCGAGGTCGAGGACGGGACGGTCGCGGTGGTCCGTCGAGCCGGCCAGCCTCTCCTTGATGCGCCGGCCGAGGTGGTAGAAGAACCACAGTTCCGAGCGCTGGTCACCGCTGGGTTCGACGGCCTGGTCCCGCCACTGCAGCATCCGCTGGGTCTGGGTGAAGGTGCCGGACTTCTCCACGTGCGAGGCGGCGGGGAAGAAGAACACCTCCGTGCGGCAGCGCTCGGGAACGATCTCCCCCGTCTCGATCTCGGGGGCGTCCTTCCAGAAGGTGGCGCTCTCGATCATGGTGAGGTCGCGGACGACCAGCCAGTCGAGGTTGGCCATGCCCAGGCGCTGCAGGCGGCCGTGGGCCGAGCCGACCGCGGGGTTCTGGCCCAGCAGGAAGTATCCGAAGACCTTCCCGTCGACCATGTCCATGGCGGTGCGGTAGGTGCCGTGGTCGCCGTTGATGCGGGGCAGGTAGTCGAAGCAGTAGTCGTTGTCCGCCGTCGCCGCGTCGCCCCAGTACTCCTTGAGCAGCGAGATCATGTAGGCGTCGGCGTTGCCCCAGAACCCCTTCTGCCGGGGGCTGCGGACCGCGTCGAGGTACCCGGCCAGGTCCCGGTGCGTGGTGTCCGGCATCGGCAGGTAGCCGGGCAGCAGGTTGAACAGGGTGGGGATGTCCGTGGAGCCCTGGATGCTGGCGTGCCCGCGCAGTGCGTAGATCCCGCCGCCGGGGCGGCCGATGTTGCCCAGCAGCAGCTGGATGATCGAGCCGGCCCGGATGTACTGGGCGCCGACGGAGTGCTGGGTCCAGCCGACGCTGTACACCAGCGCGGCCGTGCGCTCCCGCCCGGAGTTCTCCGTCCAGGCCCGGGCCACGTCCAGGAACAGCTCGCGGGGCACTCCGCAGATCCGTTCGACCATCTCCGGGGTGTAGCGCGCGAAGTGCCGTTTGAGGACCTGGTAGACGCAGCGCGGGTGCTGCAGGGTCGGGTCGGAGGCGATCTCCTCGGCGCCTCCCTCGATGACCGGGCCGCCGGCGCCGTGCTGGTAGGGCGCTGCCTGCTCCTTGTGCCGTTGGCCCGCGCGCTCCTCCGTGTCGACGCTCTCGTAGGCCCAGCTGGAGGAGTCGTAGGAGGCGGTGTGCGGGTCGTAGCCGCTGAACAGCCCGTCCAGGTCCTCGGTGTCCTGGTACCGCTCACTCAGCAGGAAGGGGGCGTTGGTGTACGCCTGCACGTACTCCTTGAAGCAGAGGTCGTTGGACAGGACGTAGTGGACGATGCCCCCGAGGAAGGCCATGTCGGTGCCCGCCCGCAGGTTGACGTGCTGGTCGGCCAGCGCGCTGGTGCGGGTGAACCGCGGGTCGATGTGGATGACCCGGGCGCCGCGCGACTTGGCCTCCATGACCCACTGGAACCCGACGGGGTGGGCCTCCGCCATGTTCGAGCCCATGATGATGATGCAGTCGGCGTTGACCAAGTCCTGCTGGTAGTCGGTCGCGCCGCCGCGTCCGAACGAGGTTCCCAGACCGGGAACGGTGGCGGAGTGTCAAATACGCGCCTGGTTCTCGATCTGTAGTGCGCCCAGGGCGGTGAACAACTTCTTGATCAGGTAGTTTTCCTCGTTGTCCAGCGTCGCGCCGCCCAGGCTGGCGATGCCCATGGTGCGGCGGAGCGTGTTCCCGGACTCGTCCTCGTCCTGCCAGCCCTTGCGCCGCGCGTCCAGCACCCGGTCCACGACCATCTCCATGGCCGTTTCCAGGTCCAGCTCCTGCCATTCGGTGCCGTACGGCGGCCGGTAGCGCACCTTCTGTTCCCGCTGCGGGCCGGTGACGAGCTGCTTGCTGGCCGACCCCTTCGGGCACAGCCGGCCGCGGGAGATGGGGCTGTGCGGGTTGCCCTCGATCTGGATGACCCGCTCGTTCTCGACGTAGACCCGCTGGGCGCAGCCCACCGCGCAGTACGGGCAGATCGAGTCGACCACCCGGTCCGCGCGGTCCGTCCGGGGCACGAGACCGGCCGAGCGCCGGGACTGGGCCGCCTTGCCGCGCCCCAGCCGATCGGCACCGGTGAGCTGCCGGTACACCGGCCACTCCCCGAGCCACCGTTTCAGGCCCATTCACCTGCTCCTTCGTGCGGGGGCGTACACCTTCTCAGACTGTACGCCGGGGGTGCGGGCACGCAAGCGGTGCGGAACGATCATCCCGGAGCGCGGCGCACGGCGGCTTTCGTCGCCGACCGGCCGTCGGTTCCGCCGGCCGCACCGTGGCGGCGTGAGCGGCGGCGTCCGCGGCCGGTCGCACACAAGGTGTGTTCCACCGATTCCTGCGACTATGCCGACAGGAACACTTCCGCGGTGACGAGAGAGCGGAGGAACCGCCATGCAGCCGAACGACCACATCATGGAGGGCCCCGGGGAGCGGCGCGTCGCCGAAGCCGCGGAACGGATCGTCGCCGAGGGCCGGCCGCGGCTGCACCGGACCTGGACGTCGCTGGTGGCGACCTCGCTGCTCGGCGGCATCGATGTCGGTGTCGGCATCATGACCCTGCTGTTCGTGCGGCAGGAGACCGGCAGCGCGCTGCTGGCCGGACTGGCCTTCTCGGCGGGGCTGATCGCCCTGCTGCTCGGCCACAGCGAGCTGTTCACGGAGGGCTTCCTGGTGCCCGTCGTCACCGTGGTCGCCGGGGCGGCCACCTGGCTGGACCTGCTGCGCATGTGGCTGGTGGTCCTGGTGATGAACCTGGTCGGCGGATGGGTGTTCACCTGGCTGGTCATGCAGGCCTTTCCGGAGCTGCACCGCACCGCGGCCACCCTGGGCGCGCACTTCGTCAACGGGGGCTACACGCTGGGCACCTTCTGCCTCGCCGTGCTGGGAGGCGCCGTCATCACGCTGATGACCCGCATGCACCACGGCACCGAGTCGATGACCGGGAAGCTCGTCGCCTCGATCACCGCCGCGTTCGCCCTGGCCGGTCTCGGGCTGTGGCATTCGATCCTGGACTCCCTGATCGCGTTCGCCGGCCTGCACGCCGGAGGGACGGCGTACGGCTACGCCGCCTGGCTGGGTTGGCTGGGCTGGGCGGTGCTGGGCAACATCGTCGGCGGCCTCGTACTGACGACGGGGCTGCGCCTCGTGCGCAGTTCCCCGGTGCTGAACGCCGAGGGCCCTGCGGAGGAGGCGGGCACCTGAGAGGTCCAGGGCGCGTCGGGCCGTGCCCGCCCCCGTTCACCGCTTCGGTCCGGGCCGGCGCCCGCCGGTGTCCGGACGGGGCGTGGAGCGGGACCTCACGGGCGTGAACTCACGCGCTCCGACGAACGCGGGCCGCCGTGCCGGGGCCGCGAAGGGCTCCACGGGCGTGTTCTCCACGCTGTTGAACACGATGAACGCGTTGCTGCGCGGGTACGGCGTGATGTTGTCGCCGGAGCCGTGCATGCAGTTGGAGTCGAACCACGTCGCGGAGCCGGCCCGGCCCGTGATCAGCCGGATGCCGTTCGGCTCGGCCAGCGCGGCGATCGCCTCGTTCGACGGGGTCCCCGCCTCCTGCATCCTCAGCGACGTCCGGTAGTTGTCCTCGGGCGTCTCGCCCGCACAGCCCAGGAAGGTCCGGTGCGAGCCGGGAATGATCATCAGGCTTCCGTTGGTGGCGTGGTTGTCGGTGAGCGCGATCGACACCGACACGGCGCGCATGCGGGGCAGACCGTCCTCCGCGTGCCAGGTCTCGAAGTCGGAGTGCCAGTAGAAGCCGCTCGCCCCGAAGCCGGGTTTGACGTTGATGCGGGACTGGTGGACGTACACGTCGGAGCCGAGGATCTGGCGGGCCGCTCCCACGACCCGCTCGTCGGCCACCAGCGCGGCGAAGGCCTCGCTCGTCCGGTGCACCTCGAACACGGAGCGGATGTCCTGCGACGCCGGCTCGACGACGGCGCGCTCGTCGGCGCGGATCGCCGGGTCGCGGACCAGCCTGTCCAGCTCGGCGCGGTAGAAGGCCACCTCGTCGGGGTCCAGCAGCGCGTCCACGGTGGTGAAACCGGTGTGCTCGTAGTCCGCCAGCGCCGCTCGGCCGAGGGGGCCCGGGGTACCGGGCGCGGACCACACCACGGGGTCCCGGCGCGGCACCGTCCCCTCGGTCGTGCCACGGGTCGGGTACGCGTCGGCGGTCCGGCGGTGGTTGGAGAGCGTCGTCATGGTGTCCTCACGCCTTCTCGATCGCGGATGTCGTCAGCAGCGGGTACACGCCGTTCTCGTCGTGGTCCTCCAGACCGGTCGGAGGCGGGCTGAAGACGCGTCGTCCCCTCCCTTCATCGGGTGGGCAGTCGCCTGCGCGGCCCCTCGGGTGCCGCCGGCGCGCTCAGCGGCCGGAGGGTGACCGCGGCGGGCGCTCGGTCTCCCGCACCGCGCGGCCGAACAGCGCCAGGCCCTCCTCCAGCTCCTCGTCACTGATCGTCAACGGTGGGAGCAGCTTGGCGACCTCGCCCTCGGGGCCGGAGGTCTCCAGGAGCAAGCCCCGTTCGAAGGCGCGCGCGCAGACGGCGGCGGCCTGTGAGGCGTCGGCGAACTCCATGCCCCACGCCAGGCCCCGGCCGCGCACGCTGGGGGCGGGGGCCGGCCCGTCGGCGGCGATGGCGTTCAGCGCCTGCCTGACCTGCTCGCCCCGGCCCAGGGTCTGCTTCTCCAGCCGGCCGTCGCTCCAGTACTCCTCCAGCGCGGCGGTGGCCGTCACGAAGGCCGGGTTGCAGCCGCGGAAGGTGCCGTTGTGCTCTCCGGGCTCCCAGACGTCCAGCTCGGGACGGAACAGGGTCAGCGCCATCGGCAGTCCGTACCCGCTGACGGACTTCGACAGCGTCACGATGTCCGGGGTGATGCCGGCCTCCTCGAAGGAGAAGAACGCACCGGTGCGGCCGCAGCCCATCTGGATGTCGTCGACGATCAGCAGCATGTCCGTGCGACGGCACAGTTCGGCGAGGTCACGCAGCCACTCGGAACGCGCGACGTTGATCCCGCCCTCGCCCTGCACGGTCTCCACGATCACGGCCGCCGGGGGGTTGAGACCTGAGCCCTCGCTCGCGAGCAGCCGCTCAAGCCACGGCATGTCCGGCGTCGCCCCGTCCCGGCAGTGGTCGAAGGGCATGGGGGTGGCGTGCACCAGCGGGATGCCGGCGCCCGCCCGTTTGAAGGCGTTGCCGGTGACGGCGAGAGAGCCCAGCGTCATTCCGTGGAACGCGTTGGTGAAGAAGACGACGGATTCCCTGCGTTTGACCTTGCGGGCCAGTTTCAGGGCGGCTTCGACGGCGTTCGTCCCGGCAGGCCCTGGGAACATCACCTTGTAGGGCAGCTCGCGCGGCTCGAGCACCGTCTCCCGGAAGGTTTCCAGGAATACCCGCTTCGCGGCCGTCGACATATCGAGGGCGTGAGTGACACCGTCCCGCTCGACGTAGTCGAGAAGCGCGCGTTTCAGCACCGGATGATTGTGCCCGTAGTTCAGGGTTCCAGCACCGGAGAAGAAGTCGAGATAGGGTCTTCCGTCTTCGTCGTACATTCGGCTGCCGAGAGCTCGGTCGAATACCGTGGGCCAGCCCCGGCAATAACTTCGCACTTCGGATTCAAGGCTTTCGAAGACATGGGAGTCGGGCTGCGTGACCGCCATGATGGCACGCTCCTCAACACAGAAGAACCAAATCGGATGTGCGGACCCGTCCACGGCACCCGGTGATCAGCGCAGCGGCCCGATGCGGTACAGGTCCTCGGCCTCATGGGTGGCGTCGGGGAAGAATTCGGCCGGGAAGAGCGGCTCGCGTTCGAACGGCGCCGCGTGGCGCTCCGCGAACGACCGGAACAGCCTGCGTGAGGCGGTGTTGCCCGGGCTGATCGTCGTCTCCAGGCAGCGGAGGACACCGCGGGAGACCAGCCGGGCCGTGAGGTGGTCCAGCATGGCACTGGCGATGCCCCGGCCCCGCTGCTCCCGATCCACGGCGATCTGCCAGACGACGAGGGTGTCGGGCCGCTCGGGGCGGCGGAACCCCGTGACGAATCCCACCGGCACGCCATCGGGACCCGAGGCCACCACGGAAGTGCGCGCGAAGTCCCTGAACCACAGCAGATAGCTGTAGGCGGAGTTCACGTCAAGTACCTGTGAATCGCGGGCGATACGCCACGCTGCGGCCCCGTGCCTGACCGTGGGTGTTTCCATGACCAGTGTGCCCACAAGCGCACACCTCGCTCTCACGGCGGATCACCGGGTGGGATTCGTTCCACCTGATCGACACGCATTCCCGTGCGTCCGCCTTATGGTCGCCGAACCGACGGCGAATCGCCTCACCGTCGGACTCGAGCATGTGAGGGTCCGCGCGACGAAGAGCCACTCACATACTGGCCGATTCGATGCTACGTCAGCAGGGTGGTGAATGGCCAGACGAGGCTTCCCGGTTTGAGTGGCGGCAAAACCTGGTAATACCCTCGCCCTCTCGTGGGGAAACCGGCGTCGAAACCACGTCGCCGCCTTCGGGTGCATCGGGTGCAGAATCCCGAGGCGCGGGCTCGGCAGGGCGATCGGGGGGTGGTGCCGGGCCGCTGGGCCGCGGGCCCCGGGCGCGTCTTCGCGGCCGCGCACCGAGGCCGGCACGCCGGCCGCACCCCCACCGCGGTCGCGCGGTCGCGTTCCTTCGCCGCCGAGTAAAGGATGGGAGGAGCACGGCCCACGAAGGGCGGCCGCCGGACTCGCGATCGCGGCGCCCGGCGGTGTCCCGGTCCTCCTTCGGGTGCGTCGCGAGGGCGTCACGCTCAGCGGACCAGTGGCTCCGCGGTCAGCCGGACGGTCGGGCATCGCTCCGGGCCGCGGGGCGGAGGAGAGCCACCATGAACCACACTGCCCGGCGACTGCGTGCGTCGCCCGATGATCGTCACCGTGCCGCGGCACCCCCCGGGGTCTCCGCCGGCGACTGTGGTCTGCTCCTCCTCCGGCTCACCTTCGGCCTGCTGATGGCGGGGCACGGCGCGCAGAAGCTCTTCGGCCTGTTCGGCGGACCGGGCCTCACCGCCACCGGCAAGGCGTTCGCCGCGCTGGGGTACCGGCCCGGCAAGGTCTACGCCGTGATCGGCGGCGGCTCGGAACTCCTCGGAGGTCTCGGGCTGGCCCTGGGGCTGCTCACGCCGCTGGCGGCGGCAGCCGTGATCGGCGTGATGATCAATGCCATGGTGACCGTCGCCGCGGCTCACGGGCTGTGGGCGGTGCAGGGCGGCCTGGAGTACAACGCCGGCATCGCGGTCGCCGCGCTCGCCGTCGCCGCCATCGGTCCGGGAAGACTGTCGCTGGACCGTCCCTTCCGCTGGGGAAAGGGCGGCTGGGGCGAAGCCGCCGTCGCCCTGCTGCTCGGCGGCCTCGGCGCCGCCGTCGTGCTGCTCCTGTGAGGGCCGGCCTCCCCGCCGGCCTCCGGCGCGAAGGCCGGCGGGGAGGCCGGTCACGCCCGCCGGCCCCGGTGCGAGGCGATTCGGTCGTCGCCTCGGCTGCCCGCCCCGCGCCGCGATGCGCGGGGTGGCGCGGGTGCGCGGGGGGCGCGGAGGTAGGGGATGGCGGATCCGGTCCTCGATCGCCGCCCGCCGGGCGCATAGTGGAGGTAGTGGCCGTAACCTCTGTGTCCTCACGCGCGGGCGGCCGATTTCGCCGGAGGCGCATCCGACGGGCTGGAGTCCGTGGTCCCCGGTGACGCCCGTAAGTGCCCAGGGCCTGGCCCGGAAGGAAATTTCACCGTGACCGACCAGTCGTCCGGCCTCCCGGACGTGACCAACCTGCTGCTGAACACCGAATCCTTCGAGGAGTTCCTGCAGGCTCTCGCGGACAGCGCGCTCGAACTGACGCCCACCGCGCACGGCGCCGGGATCACCGTGGAGCAGGAGCACCGCCCGGTGACCGTGGTGAGCGCCGGCGCGCAGTCCCGCGACCTGGACGAGGCGCAGTACGGGCAGGACGACGGGCCCTGTCTGACGGCGCTGCGCACCGGTGAGGAGGTTCTGGTCCCCGACATGCTGGGCGAGCACCGCTGGGGGCCGTACCCTGCCTACGCCGCCTCCTGCGGCACCCTGTCGTCGCTGTCGTTGCCGATCGCCGCCCGGACCCACACCGCCGGCGCGCTCAACCTGTACTCCCCCAAGGCGGACGGCTTCGCCGACGCCGGCCTCGGTGACCTGCGGGAACTGGCCGCCCAGGCCTCCGGAGCGATCGCCGTCGCCCAGCGCCTCGCCGACACCCGGCAGTACGCCGCGGATCTGCAGGAGGCGATGAGGTCCCGCAGCGTCATCGATCAGGCCATCGGCGTCATCATGGGCCAGCAGCGCTGCCCCGCCGACGAGGCCTTCGGGCTGCTGCGCGCCGCCTCCCAACGGCGCAACGTCAAACTGCGCGACCTCTGCGCCGAATTGCTCACCAACGTCGGCGGACGCCCCGCCCGAGAGGGCCGACCCCTGCGTCCCCGGCCCTGACCGGTCCGCCGGACAGGGACCGGGTCACCCGCCCCGGCGCCGACGGCGCCGTTCGCGGACCTCCCGCCGCAGCGCACGACGGCGGATCGGGGCTTCCACCGGCCGGAGCGCGGGCGGGCCGTGGCCCGTCCGTCGGACCCATCCCGGCGTTCGTGACCGCGCCGGTCACGGGCGGGGACGCAGCGGCGGGCGGGGTTTCGGCGGCTGTCCGCCCAGCCCGGTCAGCAGGCGGGCACACACGTCGCGCAGCTTGGCGTTCGTCTGCTGTGACAGACGGCGCAGCAGGTCGAACGCCTCGTCCTCGCCGCACTGCCGTTGCTGCATGACGGCGCCGATGGCCTGGTCGATCACGCTGCGGGACCGCAGCGCGGCCTGCAGGTCGCGGGTGAAGTCCTCGGCGTCCGCCAGGCGCTGGGCCAGGGCGATGCCGCCACCGGCCTGCGCGGCCACCTGTCCCAGGCGCACCATGTCGCACTCGGCGAAGGCGTCCGGGCCGCTCGCGTAGAAGTTCAGGGCGCCGCTGGTGCCGTCGGTCCCCATGGGGACGGGCAGGGACAGCGAGGAGCGGATGCCGAGAGAGGCCGCGTAGTCGGGGTACGGCCCCCACCGGGTCTCCTGGAGCATGTCGGGCACGTGGACGACCCGGCCGGTGCGCAGGGCCGCGAGGCACGGTCCGTCGTCCTGGCCGTACTGCTTCTCGTCGAGCTTGTCCGCCACGCCTCCGGTGCTGACCACGGTCAGCGGGCGCTGCACACGTTGCAGCGTCGCCCCGCACCCGTCCGCGCCGGACACGCGGACGGCCTCATCGACCAGGTTCTGCAAGAACTCGCGCAGCGAAGCGGTCTCCAACAGCCAGTCCACCACCGGCACCACCATGGTGCGCGTCTCCACAGCGTGCTCCCGCACCGCTCCCCACCTCCCGAAAGTCCACAGCGCTTCCACACCTACCCGCAGAATCCTCGTGGGCAGCACACCGGCGCGGATCCCAAGGGCTGTCCCGCAATCCGCGGTGGATCAGCGCGCGGCGTCGGATGCGGTGCATCGCAAGACGGAGCGTCGTCCACCCACTGGGCGTATCCGGGCGATCCGACAACGCGGCGAGGCGCCGCAGCTGTCGTCGTGCGCCCACCGGGGATTGCGGGACAGCCCTCAGGGCCGGTCGGCGGGCGGAAGCGCGCGTCGGCGGGGCAGGCCGACGGGCTCGCCGGGTCATCCGGGCGGACCTCACCGCGGCAGGCCGGCGCGTTCACCAGGGCATGACCCCGCTCCGGCCGGGCGTCGGCCGTGGGGTGCCTCGTCGCGCCGCCGGCACGCGCGGGGCCCCTTTCCCGGTCAGGCCGCGCGGGTCCAGCGCCGGGCCGGGCTCGGGGGCGTGCTCCGGGCCGCCTGCCGGCGCACGGCCGGGGTGCGGACCGGCCTGACGCGGTAGACCGTCCTGGCCGGATCGGCGAGGGGCTCTCCCAGAGTGATCCGGCCGCTGGAGTGCAGCATGTCGCATGCGGCGGTGGGCAGGGAGACGTAGCAACTCCCCGTGCCGGTACGGGGGTCGTAGGGCTGCCAGTAGCTGTATCTGCGGCGTCCGTCGGCGTACGCGGTGAGGAAGACGGTGGTGCCGGGGTCGGAGATGAGGCGCAGAAGGTCGGCAGCCGTGGGGGTGGGCGGGGCGGCCGAGCGGCTGCGGTGGGGCAGAAGCATCGTCAGATCCTCCCGACCGTGACGTGCGGAACTTCCATGGAACAGGGGTGAGTCGGCGGTTCGCCCGCCGTGCGGCGGCTGCCGCCGCAGAGGGAGGGCCTCGTGCCCTCTACCCTGGGCGGTCTGCCGCCGACGTGCGGTCGAGTGGCCGACGCGGGCCTGTGCCGGTCCGGCGATGACTGCATCAGTGACGGCCTTCCTGGAGACGAGGACTCGGGACCGTCTACCCGGCACGGGCTGTCTTGATCACGACACATGAGCGGCATCATGCGGCCCGGCACGCACGGCCGGCCGCGCCGGGCACCGCGACTGTCGCCGCGTCAGCCGGCACCCGGCTGGTGCCGGACGGCCGCCCCGCGCTCATCTCCCGCCATTTCCAGCCTGGTTGACTGGTCTATACCCTTGACTGGTACGGACCAACGGGGTTGAGTGTGCGTCCACACCCCCCACCACGGTCGCATCCCACGCCGTGCCCGGTCCGGCCGGCGCGTGCGGAGAAGACTCCGTTTCCACCCTGTCCTCGCGGGGTGCGGCCGTACCCTGCCGAGGAGTTGATCCCTTGTCGAGGCGCCGCATGTCCGCCGTCGTGACCGCACTCACTCTCGCGGGAGCCGTTCCGGTGCTCCTGCCGGCCACACAGGCCTCCGCCGCCGCGTGCTCCAGCTACCCGAACTGGGTGGCCGGCAAGTCGTACGTCACCGGTGACGTCGTCCGGTACACCGACGGCAAGGCCTACGTGGCCGAACACGACAACCCGGGCTACGACCCCACCATCAGCACCTGGTACTGGGACCCGTACGCCTGCGACAGCGGCGGCTCCCAGACGCCGGCCGGTACCTTCCCGGTGACCGAGGCGCAGTTCAACCAGATGTTCCCGAACCGGAACAGCTTCTACAGCTACAGCGGCCTCAAGGCCGCGCTCGGCGCCTACCCCGGCTTCGCCAACACGGGCAGCGACACCACGAGGAAGCAGGAGGCAGCGGCCTTCCTCGCCAACGTCAGCCACGAGACCGGCGGCCTGGTGTACGTGGTCGAGCAGAACACCGCCAACTACCCGCACTACTGCGACTGGAACCAGCCCTACGGCTGCCCCGCCGGCCAGGCCGCCTACTACGGACGCGGGCCCATCCAGCTCAGCTGGAACTTCAACTACAAGGCCGCGGGCGACGCGCTCGGCATCGACCTGCTCAACAACCCCTGGCTGGTGCAGAACGACGCCGCGGTGGCCTGGAAGACCGGCCTGTGGTACTGGAACACGCAGTCCGGCCCCGGCACGATGACCCCGCACAACGCCATGGTCAACGGGGCCGGTTTCGGCCAGACCATCCGCTCCATCAACGGCTCCCTGGAGTGCGACGGCAGAAACCCCGCCCAGGTGCAGAGCCGTGTCGACGCCTACCAGCGGTTCACGTCGATCCTCGGGGTCGCCCCCGGCGGCAACCTGTACTGCTGAGCCGCGCCGGGGACGTGGCGGCGGCCGCCCACCCGCCCACCCGCCGCTTCCGGGGCGTCACGGCCGGTCCGGCCGGACGGGCGGGGGGCCGCCGTCCGCGTCCGGGCGCATCGCGGCGGCCCGGAACGACGGGCGGCGCCGCGGACGGCGGCCGCGCGGGGCCCGGTCCGGGTCCCGCGCGGCCGGTCAGGGAAGGATCGAGTCGACGTAGCCGCCGTCGACGCGGAGTGCGCCTCCGGTGGTGGCCGAGGCCTGCTCGGAGCTGAGGTAGACCACCATGTGCGCGATCTCCTCCGGCTCGATCAACCGCTGGATCAGGGACTGCGGCCGGTGCTCGCGCATGAAGACGCGCTGGGCCTCGTCCCAGGGCAGGTCTCGGTCGACGAGTTGGTAGACGAAGTCCTCCACACCTGCCGTGTGCGTCGGGCCGGCGATGACGGAGTTGACCGTGACACCGGTCCCGGCCGCCTGTTTGGCGAACCCCCGGCTGACCGCCAGCAGGGCGGTCTTCGACATGCCGTAGTGGATCATCTCCACGGGGGTCACGACGGCGGAGTCGCTGGCGATGTTCTGGATGCGCCCCCAGCCGCGTTCCGTCATACCGGGCAGCAGGAGCCGGGTCAGCCGCACGGCGGCGAGGACGTTCACCTCGAAGTAGCGGCGCCACTCCTCGTCCGTGATCTCCAGGGGATCCGCGGCTCCGAAGATGCCGACGTTGTTGATGAGGATGTCCACCCGGCCGAGGGCGTCCACCGCCCGCCGCGCGCCGTCGTCGGTGGCCACGTCCGCGGCCGCCGGTACCAGCTCGGCGTCGGGAACCTCCCGCCGGAGCCGGTCGACGGCCTCCTGCGTCCGCTCGGCGGAACGGCCGTTGACACCCACCCTCGCACCGGCCCGGGCCAGACCCTCGGCGATCGCCGCGCCGATGCCCTGCGTCGAACCGGTGACCAGCGCGGTGCGTCCCTTCAGGTCGATCTGCATGCCGTCTCCACCCTTCCTGTGTCGGAAGTGGCCGAGTACCCGGGAACGGCCCCGTGTGCCCGTGGGACACACCTCGCACGAGGACGGCCGCCGCACGGTGGCGCGCCGGTCGCGGTGACCCCGGCGGCAGGTGCGGAGGGCGTCCACCCGAGGCTCACCGTCCTGCCGCACTCTCCGGGTGGAACGCCCGGTACCGGCGCTCGCCGTCCCGCATGGTCGAGGTCGCCCGGCGGTGCGACGCTGGGTGGAGACGTGGCCGCCGAGGGGAATGCTGGAGGGCCGATGGGACGCGACGTCCCGGCGCTGGTCTTCACCCGGGAGGACCGCCGCCGGTACCGGATCAAGATGCAGGAGTGCCTCGACGCGTTCGCCCAGATGCTGCGCGAGTCGCGCTTCGAGTCCGAGCGGCCCCAGGTGGGCCTGGAGATCGAGCTGAACCTCGTCGACGACGAGGCGGAGCCGGCGATGTGCAACAGCGACGCGCTCCAGGCCATCGCGGACCCGGCCTGGTCCACCGAGCTGGGCCGGTTCAACCTCGAGATCAACGTTCCGCCCCGTCGGCTGACGGCGGGCGGTCCCGACGCCTGGGAGTCCGAGATCCGCCACGCGCTGAACCACGCGGAGGAACGCACCAGGTCGGCCGGCGCTCATCTGATCATGGTCGGCATCCTGCCCACGCTGCGGCAGGAGGACGTCGGCGAGGCGGCCCTGTCGGAGAACCCGCGCTACCGGCTGCTGAACGACCAGGTCTTCGCGGCCCGCGGCGAGGACCTGCGCATCGAGGTGGACGGCGCGGACCGGCTGCGGACCTACGCGGACACGATCACTCCGGAGGCCGCGTGCACCAGCACCCAGTTCCACCTGCAGGTGTCCCCGGACGAGTTCGCCGGCTACTGGAACGCGGCGCAGGCGATCGCGGGCATCCAGGTCGCGCTGGCGGCCAACGCTCCGTTCCTCTTCGGCAAGGAGCTGTGGCACGAGACCCGCATCCCCCTGTTCGAGCAGGCCACCGACACCCGTCCGCAGGAGATCAAGGTGCAGGGGGTCCGGCCCCGCGTGTGGTTCGGGGAACGGTGGATCAACAGCGTCTTCGACCTGTTCGAGGAGAACCTGCGCTACTTCCCGGCGCTGCTGCCCCTGTGCGACGAGCAGGATCCCGGGGACACGCTCGACCGCGGCGACATCCCGGAGCTGGCCGAGCTGACCCTGCACAACGGGACCATCTACCGCTGGAACCGGCCGGTCTACGCCATCGCCCACGACAAACCGCATGTGCGGGTGGAGAACCGGGTGCTGCCCGCCGGCCCGACGGTCGCCGACACCCTCGCCAACGGCGCCTTCTACTACGGGCTCACCCGCGCCCTGGTGGAGGAGGACCGGCCGGTGTGGTCGCGGATGTCCTTCTCGGCCGCCGAGGACAACCTGCACGCGGCGGCGCGGCACGGCATCGAGGCCCGCCTGTACTGGCCCGGGATGGGCGAGGTGCCGGTCGCCGAGCTCGTCCTGCGGCGCCTGCTGCCGCTGGCGCACCGCGGGCTGGAGCGCTCGGGCATGGACGAGGCCTGGCGGGAGCCGCTGCTCGGCGTCATCGAGCAGCGGTGTGTCACCGGCCGCAACGGGGCCGTCTGGCAGAAGGAGATGTTCCACCGCATCGAGGCCTCCACGCACTGCGGCCGCCACGAGGCCCTGCGGCGGATGACGCAGCTGTACATGGACTACATGCACCTCAACGCGCCCGTCCACACCTGGCCCGTGGACTGACCGGCCGGAGGGCTTTCGGCGTCTGCCGGGTTCCGGGCGCTTCTGGACATTTCCCGGCGCGGCGCCCGTGACAGCTCACCTTTTGCGGCGCCGGATGCGGCTATACAGGACGAAAGTGAGTGATTTGGAGACAGGGCAGGCCATGCCGGACCATGGGTGGGTCCCGGCGACCCCGGACACCCGTTCGACGAGAGGCACCACCCCATGCACGTCACCGGAACCGCCCGGCCATCGGCTCCGGCCCCGCAGACCACCCCCACCCCCTCCGAGGACCCGTCCGGCAGCAGCGGCAGTCACGCGCGCCGCTTCGGCCTTCCCGTCGCCACCGCCCTGGTCATGGGCAACATCATCGGCGGCGGCATCTTCCTGCTGCCGGCCTCCGTCGCCCCCTACGGCACCGTCAGCCTGGTGGCCTTCGCCGTCCTGACCGTCGGCGCCATCGCCCTCGCCCTGGTCTTCGGCCGGCTCGCCCACCGGCACCCCAGCACCGGCGGACCCTATGTCTACGCCCGCGAGGCCTTCGGGGACTTCGCCGGCTTCCTCGCCGCCTGGGCGTACTGGATCACCACCTGGGTGTCGAACGCGGCGCTCGCCGTCGCCGCCGTCGGCTATCTCGACGTACTGATCCCGGTCGGCGGCCACCGCTGGACCGCGTGTCTGGCCGCCCTCGTGCTGCAGTGGCTGCCCGCCCTGGCCAACTTCGCGGGCACCCGCTACGTCGGCGCCGTGCAGCTCGTCTCCACCGTCCTGAAGTTCGCGCCGCTGCTGCTCGTCGCCGTCGGCGGGCTGTTCTTCTTCGACCCCGGCAACCTCGGCCCGTTCAACGGCTCCGGCACCGGCACCGTCGGCGCCGTCTCCGCCTGCGCCGCGATCCTGCTGTTCTCCTACCTCGGCGTGGAGTCCGCCGCAGTCAGCGCCGGGGAGGTCGACAACCCCCGGCGCAACGTCGGACGCGCCACCGTCATCGGCACCGCCGGCGCGGCGTTCGTCTACCTGCTGGGCACCCTGTCCGTCTTCGGCACCGTCCCCCACGGCCGCCTCGTCGACTCGACCGCGCCGTTCTCCGACGCCGTCAACGCCATGTTCGGCGGTACCTGGGGCGGCGTCGCCGTCGCGGGCGCCGCGCTCGTGTCGATGACGGGCTGCCTGAACGGGTGGACGCTGCTCAGCGCCCAGACGCCGTACGCGGCCGCACGCGACGGGCTCTTCCCCGCCCCCTTCGCCCGCAAGCGGCGGGGCGTCCCGACCGTGGGCGTCGCCGTCACCGTCGTCCTCGCCTCGCTGCTCACCATCTACAACTACACCTCGCACTCGGCCAGGGTCTTCGACATCCTCGTGCTGATCACGACCTTCACCGCGGCCGTGCCCTACCTGCTCGCGACGGCCGCCCAGATCTTCCACCTCGTCTCCGGGCACGGCGAGCGGGTCGACCGGGCCCGCCTGGTGCGCGACAGTGTGATCACCGCCGTCGCCGCCGCCTTCTCGCTGTGGCTGATCGCGGGCGCCGGGTACGCGGCGGTGTACCAGGGAGTGCTGTTCCTGCTGGCCGGCGTCATCGTCTACGCCGTCATGGCCGCCCGCCGGCAGCGGACGGTGGCCTGATCCCCGGCGCCGCCGCCGGTCCGCGCGGGGGCCGGGCCCCTGCCGCGAGCGTGCACCACGCCGACGCCACCACCGACGCCGCCGTGGCCCGGCCCGACGGCTCAGGCGGGGAGGCGTGCGCCCTCCACCTCCCCCGGGGAACCGCCGGCCGCTTCGTCCCCACCGGCCGGCCCGTCAGTCCGGCAGACGGTTGACCCGGTGCACCTCGGGGACGCAGAGGTTGAGCGCGGCGGCCGCGACGATGAGGGCGGCGCAGGCCAGGAGCACCGTCGGGTCGTCCCACGTGTGCGCCGCCACGGCGGTCACCAGATAGCCGAGCGGGATGGCCAGGCGCTCCCCGACACCGTTGAAGGCGCTCATGCGCCCCTGCTCGGCCTGCGGCACGTGCTGCTGGAAGGCGGTGGTCCACGCGACGATCGCTATGTCCAGTCCGACGCCCCCGAGCAGCGCGGCCGACAGGACGACGGGCAGCGGCAGGTCCCCGCCCATGGCCGCCAGGGGCAGGGCCAGACCGGCGCTCGCCGCGACCGCGACGGCCAGCAGGCGGTGCGGTCTCCAGCGCAGGCACACCAGCGTCCCGGCGAGCAGGCCGGAGGCGAAAGCGGCCTGGACCAGCCCCCAGTCGCGTGCCCCCGCGTACTGCCGGGCGGCGACGAGCGGACCGAGCAGCTGGAAACCGGCCAGCCACGCGGCGACGAGGACGGTGCCGGCCGCCGTGTAGGTCCACAGCCAGGTGCGTGACCAGAAGCCGGTCCAGCCCGCCCGCAGGTCACCCAGGGCGCTGCCGGCCGTGAGCGGGGCGTCCAGGCGCAGGCCCAGCAGCAACAGGGCGGCGACGGCGAAGGTGAGCGCGTCCCAGGCCAGCGCCCAGGCCGGGCCGGCGGCGGCGACGATCAGCCCGCCGGCGACCGGGCCGGCGACCTTGACCGCGTTGCCCGGGAGCCGGAGCAGCGCGTTGGCCTGCTGCAGCAGCCCTGCCGGGAGGATCTGGGCGACGGCGCCCTGGGCCGCGGGGGTGGTGAAGGCCACGGCCGCCCCCGAGACGAAGCCGCAGGCGGCGATCGAGGCCGTCGACGCCCGGCCGGTGGCCACCGTGGCGGCCAGGGTCCCCTGGGCGAGGGCGGCGAGGAGATTGCCGAGGAAGAGTATCCGGCTGCGGGACAGACGGTCCGCGAGGACGCCGCCCGCCAGCAGGAGGACGATCGTGGGGACGGTGCTCGTGGCGAGCACGAGCCCCAGGGATCCGGCTCCGCCGCCCTGCCCGATGACCGCGTAGGCCAGCGCGAGGGGCGCCATCGCCGACCCGGTGGCCGAGATCAGACTGGCCGACAGGAACCGCCGGAAGGCCGGGACGCGCCACGGGGTGCTGCGGGGGGTCGTCGACAAGTCCGCGGCGGTCTTCATGATCTCCCTCTGGCTCGGCGCGGCGAGCATCCTAAACTATGCGCCTCCGCCGAGGGGTGGATACGGGCAGGCGTGCGCGGCACGGCGACCGTGTCCGGTGGCGACGGCGGCGCTCGCGGGGCGTCCGCGTGCGGGTGTGAGCCCCGTACGCGCCCTTCACCCGCGCGGGAGGAACGCGCACCGTCGGCAGTGACCCGGCTCCCCTCCCACCGCCGGCGACTGTCGAAGAGGTCGGTTGCATGCTGCTGCGTCTGCCCACGTCCGTGTCCGAAGCACAGCGGCACCTGGCCGAAGGGGCGGTGCCCGTGGGCGGGGCCACGCTCGTGTGGGCCGTGTGGCAGCGGGACGGCTTTCCCGAGCAGGCGATGTCGCTGCGGGAGGTTCCCGAGGCCAACGTGATCGAGCGTGAGGCGCTGGGCGCGGCCGTGGTCCTGCACCGGATCGACGACCGGGTGCCGGAGGTGCTGCACCGGGCGGCGGCCGCGGTGGGCACCGGGGCCGTGCGCCGGACGGCCACGGTCGGCGGCAACCTCGTCGGCAGCACGCTGCGCTGCCTGCTGCCCGCGGCGCTCGTCCTGGACGCGTGGGCGACGGTGCTGGAACCGGACGGTGTCCGGGTGACCGACCTGGCCGAGGTCCTGGCCAAACGTCACCTCCTGCTCGCTCTGCGCTGGCGCGCACCGCTCGTCAGCGGGTACCGCAAGCTGCCCGCGGCGGCGGGCGGCGGGCCGCCGCTGGTCGTCGCCGCCGCCGTGCACGACGACGGCGGCGGCCGGCGTCGCCTCGTCGCCGCCGTCCGGGACGGGTACGAGGCGATCGGCGAGAGCGCCCCGTGTGACCGCGGCCCCGGGCAGGTCCTGCCGCTGCTGGAGCGCACGGCTCTCGGCTCCCTGGCTCCCCCGGCGTGGGACGTGGTCCGCCGGCAGGTGACCGACGTCCTGGAGCGGGCCGCCGGCCGGTGACCGGCGGTGGGCGTGCGGTGGTGGGCCCGTGGCCGAGGCGTCGCTTTCGCGGCCACGGCCGCCGACTCCGCGGCCGTTCCGTGCGGGGGCCCCGTGGCCGCGGCCGCCCGGTCCGCCGCCGTCCGGTGCGGCGGGCCCCTTCCGCCGTCGTCCGATTCGGCGGCCACCCTCCGCCGGGCCGAGCACCGTGGGTGCGGCCACCCAGTTTCGCCGCCGTCCGCAGCGGCGGGCCCTGTGGACTGGCCGCCCGGACCGCCCAGTCCACCGCAGCGTGCACAGCGGCGGGCTCCGCGGCCGCCCGGCCCACCGCGGCGGCCTGCCGCGGCCACCCGGTCCACCACCGTTCGGTGCGGCGGACGTCCGCACCGCACCCGGGGGTGGCGGACGGTCGCCGCGCCCCGTTCGCTGCCCTCCGGTGCGGTGGCTGCCCGTCGCGCCCGAGGTGGCGGACGGTCGTCGGGCAGTGGCTTCGACCGGTTAGGACGGCGGCGCCGGGCTACTCGGGAGTGCATGACACAGAGCACCTTCACGCGCCGGGCCACGGAGGCGGCGACCCGGGCCCTGCCCGACGCGGCGGGGCCCGGGCGCGTCCTGCGTTCCACCGACCGGCTCGAGCGGTTCACCGGCGCCGACCTGATCGTGCGGCAAGTGCAGCGGCTGGTGCGGGCGGCACCCCTGGGCCGCGCCCGTGACGCGCTCCACGGACGATGGCTGGGCCACCCCGTGCACCCCCTGATGGTGCAGGTGCCCATCGGCTGCTGGCTGTCGGCGGCCGTGCTCGACGCGATGCCCGGGCAGCGGCGCGCCGCACGCACCCTGATCGCCACCGGCATCGTCGCCGCCCTGCCGGCCGCGGTGGCGGGCTGGGTGGACTGGGCGGAACTGCACCGGGAGCAGATGCGCGTCGGCCTGGTGCACGCCGCGGCCAACGTCGCGGCGGTCGGCCTGTACAGCGGCTCGCTCACCGCGCGCCTGCGCGGCCGCGAGGCACTGGGACGGGCCCTGGCCCTGGCCGGACTGAGCGCGGTCGGCGTGGGCGGCGCACTGGGCGGTCACATGGCCTACCGGCAGGCGTCCGGGGCCAACCACGCGGAGTTCGTGCCGCACCTGGTCACGCCGGGCTGGCACACGGTCGCCGACCTGGATGCCCTCCCGAAGGGCCGGCCGGTGCGCAGCGAGGTCGACGGCGTGGCCGTGGCGGTCGTCCGTGAGGCCTCGGGGTCGGTGCACGTGCTGGCCGACCGGTGCAGCCACATGGGCGGCCCCCTGTCGCAGGGCACCGTCGTCGACGGATGCGTGCGCTGCCCCTGGCACGGCAGCGTCTTCCGGCTCTCCGACGGCTGGAACGTGCAGGGCCCGGCGACCGCGCCGCAGCCCTGTTTCGACACCCGCGTCGTCGACGGCCGGGTGGAGGCGCGGCTGCGCTTCTCCGACGTCCCGTGATCCGGCTCCGGCGGCCGGGACCGGACACGCCCCGGCCGCGCGGCGCCGCGACCCTCCTCCCGGCTTCGTCTCCCGCGGCCGGCGTCCGGCCCTCGCCGGGGAACCCGCGGCGCCCGCGCCAAGAGACGGATGCCCCCGTCCTGTACGTCCGTCGGGACCGGGTGGAACCGGCGACGGTGCGCAGCTTCGGCGCCGAGGGGCCCGGTGCGGCCGGGCGCACGGTGGTGCTGGTCCCCGGACTCGGCGCGCCCGGATACCTGCTGCGCGCCGCCCGTGAGTGCGCTCGGCACTCCCCGGTGCGGCTGCTGGACGTCCCCGGCTTCGCCGATCCCGACGGCCCGGCCTGCCCGGCGACGCTCGGCGCGCTCGCCCTCACCGTGGCGCGATGGCTGGCGGCGGCACCCGATGGGCCGGTGGTGCTGGCCGGGCACTCCACCGGCGCGCAGGTGGCGCTGCACGCCGCCGCACAGGTCCCCCACCGGGTGGACGCCCTGGTCCTGCTCGCACCGACCTTCCCGCCCCGGCTGCGGCGCGCGCTGCCGCTCGCCGCGGCCTTCGCCCGCACCGCCGTGCACGAGAACCCCGCCGTCCTGCCGGCCCTCCTGCCGCACTACGCCGGGGCCGGCGCCGGCCGCCTGGTGCGGTACATCCGCTCGGCGCAGGCGGACCGCCCGGAGGATGTGCTGCCGTCCGTGACCTGCCCGGTCGTCGTGGCCGGGGGCCGGCACGACGCCCTCTGTCCCCCCGCCTGGCTGCACCACCTGGCACGGCGGGCGCCCCGGGGGCGGCTCGTGGTCACCTCGGGGGCGCACGCGTTCCCTCACTGGTACCCCACCGCCACCGCCGCGCTGCTGCGGGCGCGCTGAAGGCGCCGACCGCCGGGACGGCGCGGCGGCGCCGTCGCTTCGGGGTGCCCCGTGGCGTTTGCTCGACACCGTCGGCGAATCAGGCAGTTGTGTCCACGGGATCTGCGGGGCATGAGGAAGGCTGTGCCGATTCAGTACTCGTCGGCGAAGGGGGCCGGCCTGGGCAGCCTGTTGGCCCGGTGGTCCCGCGTGCGCAAGTACGGGGTTGTCCCGGGCCGATAGGCGCCGTGGTGGTGCGTCAACGAGGGCAGGAGGTTCGGGCCTTGTGGGTCGCCGGTCGGCGCGCGCCCGTCGTGCGGTGCGGCACGGGATGGTTGAGCCGTGGACCACGACTGAAAACACTTGCAGTAACTTGCAGCAAGACCGTACGGCGGGGCACTGTCATGCCGTCACCAGACCAGGCCCCGTCCCGAGACCGGGCCCCGGCACTCTTGAGGGAGCCCCTCATGACCCCCAGGCGTTTCTCACCCCGGCGCGTCGCCGTCGCCGCCATGGCCGCCCTCGTGCTCACCGGCTTCGCACCCGGCGGGCAGGCCGAGGCCGACCAGCGCGAGGGCACGGCCGCGCCGGCCTGCGTGCACACGTATCCCGGCTGGCGCTACACCACGGTCGTCAACGACTGCGACACCGCCGTGCACGTGACCGTGGACTACGCCGACGCCCGGCCGGTGCCCTGCCGCACGCTCGCGCCGCTGGACGTCGCCACGTTCCCCGGCTACGGCCCGGAGCTCAACCACGTCACCGGCACCCGCGAGTGCGTGCCGGCCGCTTCCGCGTAGCCGACGCCCCGTCAGTCGAACACGCGCGTGAGGCAGGCCAGGACATCGAGGTGGCCCACGGGAGTGACACGGACCCCGATGTGTCCGTCCGGCCGGATCAGAACGGCGGTCGAGTCCCCCACGCCGTACGCGCGGCGGAACTCGCCGGCCGCGTCATGGAGCGCGGGCAGGAGCAGATCGCGGACGTCGGTGTGCGGGGCGAGGATCGCGTAGCACGTCAGCTCGCCCCTGGCCGCGTTGCCGGCGACGCCGGCGAGTTCGTCGAAGCCGGCCGCCTGCCCGGCCGTGCCGGCGTAGAGCAGCAGCACGTGGTCGCGTTCCCGCAGCAGGTCGAACAGCCGCAGCGGCCAGCTGCACAGCGGATCACGCAGCCCTGCGCAGTCCGGGGCGCGCTCACCGGCCAGGGGTCCCCCTCCCCCGCCGCCCGGCTCGACGATGGGGCTTCCC
This sequence comes from Streptomyces sp. NPDC003697, assembly GCF_053587115.1. Classification (NCBI taxonomy): domain Bacteria; kingdom Bacillati; phylum Actinomycetota; class Actinomycetes; order Kitasatosporales; family Streptomycetaceae; genus Streptomyces; species Streptomyces sp. NPDC003697. Next base: position 23,013 of record NZ_JBSFNN010000011.1, on the reverse strand, counting down.
TGGTAGGAGACCAGCAACTGCGCCTCACGCAGCATCGCGGTGGCGGAGTCGTCCGGGTCCGTCCGCACGCCCTGGGCGGCGTGCCGGACCGTGCGGCCGACGAGCTCCTCGCCGACCGGCCTGCGTTCCGCCGTGTAGCTCTCCAGCAGCCGGGGCTGGGCGAGGCCCTTGGCGGCGAGCGCGAGCTTCCAGCCGAGGTTGTACGCGTCCTGGATGCCGGTGTTCATGCCCTGGGCGCCGGTCGGCGGGTGGATGTGCGCGGCGTCGCCCGCCACGAAGACCCGGCCCTCGGCGTAGCGGTCGACGATGCGGTGGCTGATCCGGTACAGCGACGACCAGCGCAGCGCCGTGGCGGTGACGGGTGCGGGCGAGAGCCGCGCGAGAGCCGCCTGGACGTGGTCGATCCGCAGCCCCTCTCCGTTGCCGAGCCCGTGGGCCACCTCCTCCGCCTGCGCCACCGGCCCGGACCGCTCGCCGGACAGTTCGGGCGGGGCCGACATGGTCACCCGGTAGCGGGACCGGCCCGGCAGCGGGATGCAGACGAGCAGGTCGTCGGTGGTCCCGTCCGAGGTGCGGTGCATGGAGCGGACCTCGTAGCCGGCGGGCAGGTCCCAGTCCAGCTCGACGTCGGCGAGCAGGTACTCCTCGGGGCAGGCGTCGCCCTCGAACGAGAGCCCCAGCTGTCTGCGCACCACGCTGTGCGCGCCGTCGCACCCCACGAGGTACTCGCTCCGGACCTCCGTCTCCTCGCCGACGGCCGTGCGCAGCCTGCTGGTCACGCCCTTCGCGTCGTGCGTGAAGGAGACCAGTTCGGTCTCGCGTTCGACGCGCGTGCCGTGGCCGGCGAGCCGCTCCTCCAGAATGCGCTCGGTCTCGTACTGCGGCAGTGACGCGAAGCCGTACGGCACCTGCGGGGGCAGGGTCAGTTCGACGCGTGCCTGCTCGGTCCCGTTGACGTGGACGAGCTGTCCGCGGACGGGCACCGCCGCGTCCAGCGCCGCGCGGGCCACCCCGGCCCGGTCCCAGATCTCGAAGGTCCGCGGCAGGACGCCCACGGCCTTCGCGTACGGCAGGCGCTGGGGCAGGCGGTCGACGAGACGGCAGTGCACGCCCCGGCGTCGCAGCTCCAGGGCCGCGGTGAGGCCCACGGGGCCGGCCCCGGCGATCAGGACCTGGGTGTCGTCGGTCATGTGCGTCCTTCCGACGATGCCGTCGTGCGGACGGTGCCCGTCGGAGCGGTGCCGTCGACGGCGCCGCCGGGGCGTTGATCCACTCCCTTTCCATGGTGGCGCCCCGGGCCGTGACCGGCCACCGGACGGCCGGAGGGCCTCGGTGACCGGTGCCCCGGCGGGCGCGCGAGACGCCTCGGCGTCAGCGCTTGCGGCCCACTCCCCCGAACATGGCGACCTCGGGGAGTTCGTCCTCCTCCGTGCCTGGACGCCAGCGGTTGCAGGAGACCACGCCGGGCTCGAGGAGCTCCAGGCCGTCGAAGAACCGGGCGACGCCGCCGGGCGTGCGCTGGGTGAGCTTCGGCGTCCCGTGCTCGTTCCAGAAGGCGACCGCGGCGTCCACGTCCGGCATGTCCGGTCGCGTGACCGTGTGCGAGAGGACCAGGAAACTGCCCGCCGGCAGGGCGTCGACGAGGCGCCGCACGGTGGTGTGGGCCTCCTGGTCGTCCTCGAGGAAGATGACGACGCCGAGGAGCATCAGGGCCACGGGCCGGCTCAGGTCCAGGGTGCGCGCGGCGTGCTCGAGGATGGTGTCGACGTTGCGCAGGTCCTCGTCGAGGTAGTCGGTGCTGCCCTCGGGGGTGCTGTGCAGCAGGGCCGCCGCGTGGGCGAGGACGATCGGGTCGTTGTCGACGTAGACGATGCGGGACTCGGGCGCGATGCGCTGGGCGACCTCGTGGGTGTTGTCGGCGGTGGGCAGCCCGGTGCCGATGTCCAGGAACTGCCGGATGCCCTCCTCGCGCACGAGGTGGCGGACCGCTCGGCCGAGGAACTCCCGGTCGGCCCGCGCGTAGTCACCGATGCCCGGGTGGAGCCGGCGGATCTGGTCGCCCGCCTGCTGGTCGACCGTGTAGTTGTCCTTGCCGCCGAGCCAGTAGTTCCAGATGCGGGCGGTGTGCGGCTGGTCCGTCCTGATCCGCCGCAGCGCCTCGTCGACGGGGGGTCGCTCGGTCACGTGATGTCCTCCGGGGTCCGACCGTTGATCGCCTGACAGGCAACGTAGCGGCGGGAGTTGGGAAAAGCGACCGGCTTGACGCGGCGCGCCGCGGGCAGCCGGGGGCGCGTCCCGCCGACCCGGCGCGGCGGGACGGCTTCCGGTTCCGCCCGGCCCGGCCGGCCGCTGGGCGGGTGGCGGGGCCGGATCGGCCGCGCCGCCCCCGGCGTGCGCTACGGGCGGCCGGACCGTGGACGCCGCCCCGCTCCGCCGGGGGTGCCGCGTGGTGCGGCGCCCGGCGGAACGGGGCCGGCGGGCGCGGGGCGTCAGCCGCCGAGAGCCCGCAGGACGACGTCCTTGGCCTCGTCCTGCACCCGGCTCAGATGGTCGGCTCCGAGGAACGACTCGGCGTAGATCTTGTAGACGTCCTCGGTCCCGGAGGGGCGGGCCGCGAACCAGGCGTTCTCGGTGGTCACCTTGATGCCGCCGATGGCCGCGCCGTTGCCCGGGGCCTCGGTGAGCACGGCGGTGACCGCCTCCCCGGCGAGGGTGTCGGCGGTGACCTGGGCCGGGGACAGCTTGGCCAGGCGGGCCTTCTCCTCACGGGTCGCCGGCGCGTCGATGCGGGCGTAGGCGGGTTCGCCGAAGCGCTCGGTGAGGGCCGCGTAGTGCTGGGACGGGGTCCGCTCCGTGACGGCCGTGATCTCGGAGGCGAGCAGGGCCAGGATGATGCCGTCCTTGTCGGTGGTCCACACCGATCCGTCGCGGCGCAGGAAGGAGGCCCCCGCGGACTCCTCGCCGCCGAAGCCGAGCGAGCCGCCGATCAGCCCGTCCACGAACCACTTGAAGCCCACGGGCACCTCGACGAGCCGCCGGCCGAGATCGCCGGCGACCCGGTCGATCATGCCGGAGGAGACGAGCGTCTTGCCCACGCCCGCGTCGGCGGGCCACCGCGTGCGGTGGGCGTACAGATAGGAGATGGCCGTGGCGAGGTAGTGGTTGGGGTTCATCAGGCCGGCGTCCGGGGTGACGATGCCGTGCCGGTCGGCGTCGGCGTCGTTGCCCGTGGCGATCTGGAAGCGGTCCCGCTCGCCGATGAGCGAGGCCATCGCGTACGGCGACGAGCAGTCCATGCGGATCTTGCCGTCCCAGTCCAGCGTCATGAACCGCCAGGTGGGGTCGGTGAGCGGGTTGACCACGGTCAGATCGAGCCGGTGCTGCTCGGCGATGCGGCCCCAGTACGCGACGGACGCCCCGCCCAGCGGGTCGGCGCCGATCCGCACGCCCGCGGCCCGGATCGCGTCGAGGTCGAGGACGTCCGGCAGGTCCGTGACGTAGGCGCCGAGGAAGTCGTAGCGGCCGGTGCCGGGGGCGGCGAGCGCGCGCGGGTAGGGCACACGCCGTACGTCCTTCAGCCCGCCGACGATGATCTCGTTGGCCCGGTCCTGGATCCAGGAGGTCGCCTCGGAGCCGGCGGGTCCGCCGCTCGGCGGGTTGTACTTGAAGCCGCCGTCGGCGGGCGGGTTGTGCGAGGGGGTGACGACCACGCCGTCGGCCAGGCCCGAGGTGCGGCCCCGGTTGTGGGTCAGGATGGCCAGGGAGACCGCCGGGGTGGGGGTGTAGCCGTCGTCGGCGTTGATCAGCACGGTCACGTCGTTGGCCGCGAACACCTCCAGGGCGGTGACCTTCGCGGGCTCGGAGAGGGCGTGCGTGTCGGCGCCGAGGAAGAGGGGCCCGTCGGTGCCCTGGGCCTTGCGGTACTCGCAGATCGCCTGGCTGGTCGCGGCGATGTGGTCCTCGTTGAAGGCGACCGCCAGCGACGAGCCGCGGTGTCCGGACGTGCCGAACGCCACGCGCTGTCCCGGCTCGGCCGGGTCCGGGTGAAGCGCGTAGTAGGCCGTCACCAGCCGTGCGACGTCGATCAGGTCCTCGGGGGCGGCCGGCTTGCCCGCTCGCTCGTGCTGCATGCGCAGACTCCTCCATGTCGGTCGTGCATCCGCTCGCGCTCTCATCTTCCCCTTTACCTGCGAGACCAGCCGTACGATCCCGGTCGGCGGCGGGCGGCCTGCGGTGGGGCCGCGCGGGGCGCGCGACGACGGTGGTCGCGTCGCCCGGCGGCGGCCTCGGCCGGGCAGGAACGGGCTCCACCCGGCAGGGGCAAGGTCGGCCCGGCAGAGGCAGGCTCCGCCCGACGGAAACAGGCTCGGCCCGGCGACGTCCGCGTCGTCGCCGGGCGCGACGCCACGGCGTGACGGGCGGCCGCGGCCCGGAAGCCGGCGTGCCGCTGTGGCCGCGAGCCGAGACGCCACCGTGCCGCCATGGCCCACGGCCTGGACACCGGCGTCCGAACCACGGCCGCGCGCCGCCACCGGCCGACTGCGGCCGCGTGCCGCCACCGGCCGCGGCCGGGCGTGCGGCTCCCAGGGGTGTGCCGCTACCGGCCGGCGTACGGCGGCAGTTGGGCCGGGCTGACCCGCTCGCCCAGCACCTCGGTCATGAACTGCACCAGCCACCGCTGCGAGGGACTGCGCGAGGACTCGTGTCGGGCGTACAGGGCCACCTCGATGGGCTCGGTGTCGAACGGGAGCCGTACGAGGCGCAGGCCGTGCGAGGCGGTGAAGACCTCCCCGACGTACTCGGGCACGAGGGCGATGAGATCGGTCTGCTCCAGCAGGTAGGGCAGCATCGAGAATCGGGTGGCGTCCACGACGACCCGGTCCAGGAGTCCGTGCGCCGCCAGCACGGCCCGGGGCACCACGTGCCCGCTGGGGCCGAACACCGTCGCATGGTGCTCGGCCGCCAGGTCCGCCAGGGTGACCGCCTCGCCCCGGACCCGGGGGTGGTCGGCCGCGACCATGCCGACGTAGCGCTCGTGGAACAGCGGGATCCGCACCGTGCGGTGCGAGGTCAGCACGGGGGTGGCGACGAACGCGTCGAGGTCGCCGCGGCGCAGCTGGCTCTCGGCGTCCTCCACGTCGAGCGGACGGACGGTGAACGACACCCGCGGCGCGCGGGCGCGGGCCGCCGCCAGCAGGCGGGGCAGCAAGGTGGCCTCGCCGAGGTCGGACAGGGCGAGCGTGAAGCGGCCCGCCATGGTCGCCGGGTCGAAGGCGTCGGACTGCCGGATCGTTCCGTCGATCTCCGCGAGGGCGCGCTGCAGCGGCTCGTAGAGCCGGCGGGCCCCGGCCGTCGGCGTCAGGCCGCGCCCGGTGCGCCGGAACAGCTCGTCGCCGAAGTGCCGGCGGAGCTTGGCCAGGCTGTAGCTCACGGTGGGCTGGGTGACGTGGAGCGTCTCGGCTGTGGTCGTGACGCTCCCGGTCTCGTACAGCAGCACGAAGACGCGGGCGAGATTGAGGTCGAAGTTCCTCACATCGACGCACTCTATATCGCCACGTCGCAACATCTATTAGTGCTCTGGTGGGGCGTTGCCTAGCGTGTCCGGCGTCACCCCGAAAGGAACGTCCGTGCCAACCGTGCGCCGTGTCTCCCACGAGTTCCTGGAGCGCCAGGGACTCACCACAGTCTTCGGCAACCCGGGCTCCAACGAGCTGCCCTTCCTCGCCGACCTCCCGGACGGCTTCCGCTACGTCCTCGGTCTGCACGAGGGCGCCGTCGTCGGCATGGCCGACGGTTACGCCCAGGCCACCGGCCGTCCCGTCCTGGTCAACCTGCACGCGGCCTCGGGATCCGGAAACGCGATGGGCGCCCTCACGAACGCCGTGGCCTCGCGCACCCCGCTCGTGGTCGTGGCCGGCCAGCAGGTGCGGTCCGCCGTCGGCCCGGAGGCCAACCTGGCCAACGTGGACGCCCCGGCGCTGATGAAGCCCCTCGTCGGCTGGGCGGCGGAGCCGGCGTGCGCCGAGGACGTGCCGCGGGCGCTGGCGCAGGCCGTCTTCGAGGCACGGCTGCAGCGGCGCCCGACGTACCTGTCCGTGCCCTACGACGACTGGGAGGCGGAGGCCGGGGACAACAGCCTGGCGGTCCTCGACCGGCGGGTGCAGCGTGCGTCCGTGCCGGACGCGGAGCAGGCCCGCGCGCTGGTGGAGCAGGTCACCGCCGCCCGGCGGCCCGCGCTCGTGCTCGGCGGCGACATCGACTCGGCCGGCCTCTTCGACGACGCGGTCCGGCTGGCGGAGCGCCTGGGCGGTCCGGTGTGGGCGGCCCCGTCGCAGTTCCGGCTGCCCTTCCCGAACCGTCACCCGCTGTTCCGCGGGGTCCTGCCCGCGGGCATCGCCCCGGTCAGCGAGGCGTTCGAGGGCCACGACCTCGTGCTGGTGCTCGGGGCGCCGGTGTTCCGCTACCACGAGTACCTGCCCGGCCGGTACCTGCCCGAGGGAACGCGGCTGGTCCAGGTGACCGAGGACGCCTCCGCCGCCGCGCGCGCCCCGATGGGCGAGGCGCTGGTCGCGGACCCGGGCGCGGTGATCGACCTGCTGACCGAGGCGCTCGACGGGCACGCGACACCCGCGGACGCCTACCGGGCGGCGCCCGAGCCGCCCGCGGCCGAGGGATCGCGGGTGCACCCGGAGCAGGTCTTCGCCGCGCTGCGCGACGAGCTGCCCGAGGACACCGCGTACGTCGTCGAGTCGACCTCGACGAACTCCTCGTGGTGGCGCCAGATGGACCTGCGCCGGCCCGGCTCCTACTACTTCCCGGCGGCGGGCGGGCTCGGGTTCGGTCTGCCCGGCGCGGTGGGCGTCGCGATGGCCCAGCCCGACCGCCCCGTCGTCGGTGTGATCGGGGACGGCTCGGCCAACTACGGCATCACCGCCCTGTGGACGGCGGCCCAGCACCGGGTCCCGCTGACCGTCGTGCTGCTGCGCAACGGGACGTACGGGGCGCTGCGCTGGTTCGGTGGCCTCCTCGGCGTGCCGGATGCGCCCGGACTGGACATCCCCGGCCTGGACTTCACCCGCATCGCGGAAGGCTACGGCGTCCGCTCCCAGCATGTCGGCGGCGTCGCCGAACTGCGGGCCGCGCTCGCCGAGCGTCCCGGGCACCCCCGGCTCATCCAGGTGGACACCGCGCTCACCACCCCCTCCTGACGCAGACCGCTTCCACCCCTTGGCAGAAAGGGAAACCGATGACACTCCTGGACGACGAGGTCTGGGGCAAGCGCTTCTTCAGCGACGGCTGGCGGGAGTCCGCCCTCACCCATCAGGTGACCGAGCCCGCGACCGGGGACCAGCTCGGCCTGGTGGGCCTGGCGACCGCCGACGACGTGGCCCGGGCCGCCGCCCGGGCCGCCGAGGCGCAGCGCACGTGGGCGGCGACCTCCCCGCAGCAGCGGGCGGCCGTCCTGCGCCGCGCGGGTGAGCTCTTCACCGAGCACGCCGCGCGGATCGAGGACTGGCTGGTGCGTGAGGCCGGCTCCGTGCGGGCGAAGGCGGGCTTCGAGGTGCAGCTGGCCGTCGGCGAGTGCTTCGAGTGCGCGTCGCTGCCGACGCACCCGCAGGGCGAGGTGCTCACCTCGGAGGAGGCCCGCTGGTCGTTCGCCCGCCGCCGGCCCGCCGGGGTGGTCAGCGTGATCTCGCCGTTCAACTTCCCGCTCGTCCTCGGTCTGCGCTCGGTCGCTCCGGCGCTGGCCCTGGGCAACGCGGTGCTGCTCAAGCCGGACCCGCGCACCGCGGTCAGCGGCGGTGTCGTCATCGCGCGCGTCTTCGAGGAAGCCGGGCTGCCGGCCGGCCTCCTGCACGTGCTGCCGGGCGACGGCTCGGTGGGGCAGGCGGTCGTCGAGGCGCCCGAGGTCCGGGTCGTCTCCTTCACCGGTTCCACGCCGGTCGGGCGGGCGATCGGCGAGCAGGCCGGCCGCCTGCTGAAGCGGGCCCACCTCGAGCTGGGCGGCAACAACGCCCTCGTGGTGCTCCCCGGTGCGGACGTGCACAAGGCGGCTTCCGCCGGCGCGTTCGGCTCCTACCTGCACCAGGGCCAGATCTGCATGACGACCGGCCGGCACATCGTCCACGAGTCGCTGCTGGAGGAGTACACGGCGGCGCTGGCGGCCAAGGCCGAGGCGCTGCCGGTGGGCGACCCGGCCCGTGAGGACGTGGCGCTCGGCCCGCTCATCGACCGTCGTCAGCTGGAGCGGGTGCACGGCATCGTCACCGAGAGCGTCGCGGCGGGCGCGACCCTCGCCGCGGGCGGCGAGATCGCGGGCGCCGGCTACCGCGCCACCGTCCTGACCGGCCTGACGACCGGGATGCCGGCGTGGCGCGAGGAGATCTTCGGACCCGTCGCCCCCGTCATCGGCTTCTCCACGCTCGAGGAGGCCGCGCACATCGTCAACGACTGCGAGTACGGGCTGTCCGTCGGCATCCTCGGGGACGTCGGAACGGCGATGAAGCTCGCCGACCGCATCGACTCCGGCAAGGTGCACATCAACGAGCAGACCGTCAACGACGAGCCGAACGCGCCCTTCGGCGGGGTCAAGGCCTCCGGTACCGGGTCCCGCTTCGGCGGTGCCGCCGCCAACGTGGAGGCCTTCACCGAGACCCAGTGGGTGACTGTCCGCCCGGACATCGCCGACTACCCGTACTAGGGTCTTTCGTTCGGATCAGGCCGGATCAGGGAGCGGGGTCCGGTGAGGGGGGCACCTCCCGCGCCGTTCAGGCAGTGGGGGGAGCATCGCAAGGCTGAGAAGGTCGCCATGGCGGAGCCGTGGCAACCGACGACAACGCGGCGAGGCACGGCGCCAGACCCCGCGAGCCCGGCGTGATGCGAACGAGAGGCCCCAGGGCGCCCTCCCTGCCGTTCACCGTCCCCGCCGGACGGGTCACCGTCCCGTCCGGCGCCCCCATCTCCCGTAGCTGCCTCAGGGAAAGACCACCATGTCATCCATCACGTCCTCCGACGCGCCGGTGCAGACCGGCACCGACAGACGCAACACCTGGACGGTGATCCTGTGCTGGATCACCGTCCTGCTCGAGGGGTACGACCTCGTCGTCCTCGGCGCGATCATCCCGACGCTGCTGAAGACTCACCACCTCGGCATGACCGCGGGCGACGCGACGACCATCGCGACGCTCTCCCTCGTCGGCGTGGCGATCGGCGCCGTCTGCGTCGGCCCGATGGCCGACCGGCTGGGCCGGCGCCTGCTGCTCATCGGTTCGGTGGTGCTGTTCTCGCTGTTCACCATCCTGGTGCCGCTGGCCGGCTCGGTCACGATGTTCGCCGTGCTCCGTCTCATCGCCGGCCTCGGCCTCGGCGCCTGCATGCCGGTGTCCCTCACGATGATGGCCGAGCACATGCCCGCCGCCCGGCGGGCCAGGGCCAGCACCCTGACGATGACCGGCTACCACACGGGGGCGGTGGTCACCTCGCTGCTGGCGCTCAAGGTGACCGACCACTGGGAGATCCTCTTCTACGTCCTCGGCATCGCGGGCTTCGTGGTCGCCGGCATCCAGTGGTTCCGCCTGCCGGAGTCGGAGGCGTTCGTCCAGACGAAGCGGGCGACCGGGTCGCAGCGCGTCCCGTTCACCGAGCTGCTCAAGCCCGCCTACCTGCGCGCGGGCATCGGCGTCTGGGTCGCGTCCTTCATGGGGCTGCTGCTCGTCTACGGCCTGAACACCTGGCTGCCGAAGCTGATGAACGACGCCGGCTACCCCGTGCCCACGGCCGTCACCCAGCTCCTCGTGCTCAACGTCGGCGGCGTCGTCGGCCTGGTCCTCGGCGGCTTCGTCGCGGACCGGCGCGGCATCAAGGGGACCGCGCTCGGCTGGTTCGGGGTCTCCGTGGTCATGCTGGCGTGCCTGAGCGTCAAGATGAACAGCGACCTGCTGCTGAACACGGTCGTCTTCCTCACCGGCGTGTTCGTCTTCTCCGCGCAGGTGCTCGTCTACGCCTACGTGACGAACTTCTACCCGGCCTCCGTCCGCGGCACCGCCCTCGGCTCGGCCTCGGGCATCGGCCGGCTCGGCTCGATCGTCGGCCCGTCGATCACCGGTGCCCTGGTCACTGCCGGCATCGGCCACCCCTGGGGCTTCTACTTCTTCGCCGCCGTCGCGGTCCTCGCCTTCGTGGCCGTGCTGACCCTGCCGCGGCGGGCCGGGCACACGCCGGCGGAGGCCGCCGAGCCCGCCGTCTGACGATCCGGGGGCGACCCGCCCCACACCGTGCGGCAGCGGCACGGGCCCGCATCGGGGTCCGTGCCGCTGCCGCACCCGGTCCGTCCGCGCCGGTCCGCGCTGTCGGTCACCCGCCCTGGCGCTCGACGGGCTCGACGGGCTGCGGCCCGGCGGGCTCGGGCACGGCGGGCCGGCACTCGGCGGGCCCGGGGGCGCCGGCGGGCGCCGCCCGCCGGGACGGCGCGGCAGCCGCGCAGGGGTTCTCGATCCGGCCCACGGGCCCTGCCCGACGGCCCGCGTCCGTCTCCGCGTCCCGCTCCCCGTCCGTCCCCGTCTCCGCAGCCGCCTCGCCGTTCAGGACCGCCTCCGCGTCCGCGGCCGGGCCGGGAGCAGCGAAGCCCTCCGGCAGGGACTGCTCCGCCCAGATGACCTTGCCCTGGGGCGTGTACCGCGTGCCCCAGCGTTCGGTCATCCGGGAGACCAGGAACAGCCCCCGGCCGCCCTCGTCGGTCGTCGCCGCGTACCCCAGGTGCGGGGCGGTGCTGCTGCCGTCGGCCACCTCGCAGGTCAGCGTGCGGTCGAGGATGAGCCGTACATGGATCGGCTCGCAGCCGTAGCGGATCGCGTTGGTGACGAGTTCGCTGAGCACGAGTTCCATGGCGAAGCCGAGTTCGGTCAGGCCCCACTCGTCGAGCTTGTCGGACAGTGCCAGGCGCACCCGGGAGACCGCGGCCGGATCGGCCGGCACGTCCCAGTGGGCGATCCGGTCGGCCGGCAGCGCACGGGTGCGGGCGATCAGCAGGGCCACGTCGTCCTGGGGCCGGTCCGGCAGCAGCTCGTCCAGCACCGCCTGGCAGCTCTCGTCGGGCAGCCGGTCGGGGTGGCCGGCCAGGGCCTTGCGCAGCAGCTCCATGCCCACGTCGAGGTCACGCGCGCGGTCCTCGATGAGGCCGTCGGTGTAGAGGACCAGCCGGCTTCCCTCGGCGAGTTCGAATTCGGCCGTCTGGAAGGGCATCCCGCCGAGGCCGAGCGGCGGCCCGGCCGGCAGGTCGAGGAAGGCGGCGCTGCCGTCCGGGTCCACCACCACGGGCGCCAGGTGCCCCGCCCGCGCCATGGCGCAGCGGCGCGTCACGGGGTCGTAGATCGCGTACAGGCTGGTGGCGCCCACGACGGCCGCGGCGCCTCCCGAGCTCGCCTCGTCCTGGTCGATCCGGCCGACCAGGTCGTCGAGGTGGCTCAGCAGTTCGTCGGGCGGCAGGTCGAGTGTGGAGAAGTTGTGCACCGCCGTACGCAGCCGTCCCATCGTGGCGGCCGCGTGCAGGCCGTGGCCGACGACGTCGCCGACGACCAGCGCCACCCGGCTGCCCGGCAGGGGGATCACGTCGAACCAGTCGCCGCTGACGCCCGACTGGGCGGGGAGGTAGCGGTAGGCGACCTCCAGCGCGCTCTGCTCGGGCAGGGCCCGCGGCAGCAGGCTGCGCTGAAGGGTGACCGCGAGGGTGTGCTCACGGGTGTAGCGGCGGGCGTTGTCGATGCTCACGGCGGCGCGGGCCACCAGCTCCTCCGCCAGGGACAGCTCCTCCTCGTCGAAGGGGCCGTGTTCCTTCAAGCGCCAGAAGTCGGCCATGCCGAGCACGACGCCGCGGGCCCGGATCGGGGCCGTGATCAGCGAGTGGATGCCGTAGTCCATGATCTGTGCGGCGCGCGCGGGATCCTGCGCGTGCCAGTCCCGCGCCGTCGACAGGTCGGTCACCAGCTCGGCGCGGCCGGTGCCGTAGCCGCGTCCCTGCGGTGTGGACGGCAGGAAGTGGATCAGCCGGCCCTTCTCGTAGAGCGGGTGGTCGTCCCGGACGCCGGCCATGGCGATGCGGCGCATCCCCGTGGTGGCCGGCGCGCCCGGCTCCTCGCCGTCCAGCACGGCGTCGGCCAGGTCGACGGTGGCGAAGTCGGCGAAGCGCGGGACGGCGACCTGCGCGAGTTCGTCGGCCGTCCGGGCCACGTCCAGGCTCGTGCCGATGCCCAGGCCGGCGTCGTAGAGCAGCTTGAGCCGCTCCCGGGCCAGCTCGGCCCGGCCGGAGAGGACCTGGAGCTCCGTGGAGTCGCGCAGGGTGACCACGGTGCCCGCGGGGCCCGGGCCGCGGTCCGTGGGCCGCTGGCTGACCGCCAGCAGGCGCGGTCCGGCGAACAGCACCTCGTCGGTCGCCTCGCGCCCCGAGGTGAGCAGTTCGACCATGCCGGGTTCGAGGAGCGCCGGCTCGGTGACGTGCCGTCCCTCGGCGTTGGCGGGGAGGTCCAGCAGCTGCCTGGCCTCGTCGTTGGCGAGGACCAGCCGGCCGTCCTCGCCGATGATGAGCACGCCTTCGCGCACGGAGTGCAGGACGGCGTCGTGGTGGTCGTAGATGCGCGTCATCTCCTCCGGGGCGAGGCTGTGGGTCTGCCGGCGCAGCCGCCTGCCGACCAGCGCCGTCACCCCGGTGGCCAGGCCGAGCGCGCCCGCCCCGGCGGACAGGATGATCGGGAGCTGCCGGTCGACCTGGTTGGTCACGTTCCTGACCTTGAGGCCGGCGGCGACGAGCGCGGCGACCTTGCCGTCGGGGCTCTTCACGGGGACGACGGCCTGCACCTCGCGGCCGAGCGGGCCGTTGACGCTCTCGGTGTGGACCTTCCCGGCCCGCGAGGGGGCGATCGTGCCGACGAACCGTTGGCCGATCCGGTCCGGCAGGGGGTGGGTGTAGCGGATGCCGTTGGTGTCCATGACCACGATGAAGTCCACCCCGGCCGTCTTCCGCCCCGCCTCCGTCAGCGGCTGGAGCACTTTCGACGGCTGCGGACCGCGCAGCGCGGCGAGCACGCCCGGGGAGTGGGCGAAGGTCTGCGCGACGGCCACGGAGCGGCGCTTGGCCTCGGCCTGGGTGTCGCGCTCGGACTGCAGGACGAGTGCGAAGACGGCGAAGGCCACGAGCAGCACGACGAGCGCCACCTGCAGCACGAACACCTGCCCGGCGACACTCCGCGGGCTCTTTCCCGCCAGCGAACGCGATATACGCCGAAGTCGGGCAAAACGGTCTGCCATTCCGCCTTTCTAGCACTGCCGGTCCCGGCCGTCACGGCCCCGGCGAACTGGATCACCGGCGAGGCGCACTGCGGCGCCCTCCTCACCCGGGCCACAGCCCTCCTCCGGCCCCGGCGGCACCGGCGGCTCACCGCGCCGATGGGCCCGGGCGTGCGGGCAAACGGGCCACCCGGCCATCCGTCGCCATGTCCCGGGCCCCGCCGCGGCCACGCTCGGGTGACCGCGCGGCGGTCCGGGATCACCGCCGGTGCGAGCCCTGGGGCGGCGAGGAGGGGTACGGCGGCAGCGCACCGGCGGCGGGCGCGGGGCGCCGGAAGGCGTCCGAGGGGTGCCCCGTCCGCATCACCCCCTCGAGTTCGCGCCGTATGCTCTCGGCCGCGTCGCGAACTCGGGCGGGCACGTCACCGCGCTCGGCGACGAGCTGGTGATAGATGGGGGCGTCCTGGAACACGTAACTGAGCCTTCCTGTCTGCGGTTTCACCGCACTGCAGCAGTTGCCGAGTCTAGTGCCGCGGCAGGCGACGTCTGCCCGTCAAGGAGCGGCGTCGTTCACGGCCCGCCACCCGCGCCCACGGGGGTGCGCCCGGGTCGTGGTCCCGCGTCGTACGCCGGGCCGCGTTCGCCGGGGCTCCCGCCCTGCGGGCGCGGCGGCACTCGGGCAGGTCACACCGGTGCCTGGTGCCGCTGCCGTCCGCGGTGGCGCCGCCGCCCCGGCAGACCGGGCCGCACGGCCCGGCCAACCGTCGCCCGCACGGCCCGGTGTCCCCGTGCCCACACCGTCGGCCGGCCGCCCGCGCGGAGGGCGGCCCGTGCCCGCGTAGGTCGCCCGTGCACGCGCAGGTCGGCTCGCGCCCATACGGCGGCGGCCCGCGTCGGTCGTCGGTTCCCGCCCGGTCAGCCCGCCCCCCGCGCAGGCCGGCCCGCCCGGACAGGTCGGCCCGCGCCCGCGCCCGCGGGGTCAGCCGGAGTTCGCGCGGGTCGGCGTGCCCGCGCGGGTCAGCCCGCTCCGCGGGCTGCGTGCGCCTCCGCCACGACCGCTGCCATCAGCTCGGCGTCGAGCAGGGAGGCGTCGGCGAGGCGGGTCGGGGCGCTGAGGGAGTTGAGCAGCGTCTTGGTCACGCGCAGGGCCGCGGTGGGGCGCCTGAGGACGGGCCTGGCCCAGTCGGAGACGGCCGCGTCGAGGGCGTCGGCGGTGACGGTCCGCTGGAGAACGGACAGCGACCTGGCCTCTTCGGCGGTGAAGACGCGGCCGGTCAGGATCAGCTCGCGGACCCGGGCGGCGCCCGCCTCGCTGATGAGGCGGGGCAGCAGTCCGCCCCATGCGGTGGGCAGCCCGAGGGCGAGCTCGGGCAGGCGGAAGGTGGCGTCCTCCGAACCGACGCGCAGGTCGCAGGCGAGCGCGAGGGCGAGACCCGCCCCGATCGCCCTGCCGTGCACGCGGGCGATGGTGACGGCGGGATTGGCGGTCAGGGCGTCGCACACCCGCCGGGCCTTGGAGGCGGAGACGCGGACACCGGCGGCGGTGGGATCGTGGGCGAGGTGCTGGGCGAACTCGGTGCGGTCGCCGCCGAGACAGAAGTCGTCCCCGGCGCCGGTGAGCACGACCACCTTCACGGCCGGGTCCTGGTCGTGCAGGACGGCCAGCAGGTCGTCCAGCATGGCCTCGGTGACGGTGTTGCCCTGCTCGGGAGCGTTCAGCTCGACGGTGAGGACGTGGCCCTGCCGCCGGGTGCGCAGGGTCTTGAGTATCCGTTCGTCCGGGTCGGTGGTCAGGGGCAGGGCAGTCATGTCGTCACCTTCAGGGAAGTCACGCGTCGGAAGACCATACGCGGCGCGTAGGCCGGCGGTGCGGTCGGCCTCAGGGTGCTGAACCGTTCCAGCAGCTGGGTGAGCAGCAGGCGGGCTTCCAGGCGGGCCAGGGCGGCTCCCAGGCAGTAGTGGGCGCCGCCGCCGAAGGTGAGGTGGCTGCCGCCCCGGCGGATGTCGAAGACCTCGGGACGGTCGTTGCGGCGCGGGTCGTGGTTCGCGGCGCCGTAGAGGACGTGGACCATCGTGTCCCTGGCGACGGGCACGCCGGCCAGGACGGTGTCGTCGGCTGCGACGCGGGAGTTGAGGTGGATGGGCGGGTCGTAGCGCAGGACCTCGTCGATGGCGTCGTCGATGTGCTCGGGGTGCCGGCGCAGCCAGCCGGCCCGGGCGGGGTCCTGGGTGAGGAACCACACGGCGTTGGTCAGCAGGGTCGCCGTGGTCTCCAGCGAGGCGATGGTGATGAACATCGTCAGGTCGTAGAGCACCTGGTCGGCGGCCGCGCGGTCGTCCGGGTACCGGGCGTCCCAGTCGTGGATCCAGCCGGTGAGGACATCGTTGCCATGCTGCGCCCGGCGCCGGCGGACGAGGTCGGTGAAGAAGGCCCTCATCTCCAGGGTGGCCTGGGCGGAGACGGCCAGTTCGCTCTTGGTGGGCAGCAGTTCCTGGGCATGCACCTGGCGGTGGGTGAAGCCCAGGATGTGCGGGTAGTGCTCGGCCGGGATGCCGAGCCATCCGCCGACGGTGTGAATGGGCAGCCGTTCGCTGACGGTGCTGACGAAGTCGGCCTCGCCGTCCTCGCGCAGCCGCCGTCCGAGGTCGTCGAGGAGGCGGGTGACGTGTGCGGTGATCGCGGGCCGCAGGGCTTCGAGGGTGCGGCGGTCGAACAGGTTGCCGAGAGCGCGTCGTTGACACGTGTGCACGGGCGCGTTGAGCCGGGACAGGGTCCGTGTCATCTCCCGCGTGGCGGGGGCCTGCCAGCGTTCCGGGTCGGGTCGGCGCTCCTGCCAGGCGAAGTCCGGGGCGAGCCAGTTCCTGCCGCGCAGAACCTGGCTGCAGGCGTCGAATCCGGTGACGAAGTAGCCGCCCCAGGGGGCGGGCACCACGTCGCCCAGGGCACGGAACTCGGCCCAGACGGGGTGGGGGTCGGCCTGGCCCTCGTCCGAACGCAGGCGGCGCAGGAGGGAGATGACGGCTCGGCGGTCGGTGGTGGTGCCGCGTATGTCGCCAACGGCGGTCACGCGAAGCTCCTTTGTGCTGGGCGCTACCGGTACCGCCGGAATCTACCCCTCCTCTCACCTGCGTCATGCGCCGCTGCGTGTTGCTCCCGTCACATGCCGTCGACACGGGAACGCGCAGGTGTGAATCGTCCGGGTCGCGGTCCGGGCACACATGTACGCCGCGTCACCACCGGCGGCCGGCTCCGCGGAGTTCCTGACGGGCACGCGCAGGTGACCCCGTGGCGTCGGCACCCCTCCGCCCCGTGACCGCACGCACCCGCCCGCACGGCCGCGCTGCTCCGACGCCGCCTCCAGGGCGGCGTGGACGCGCGGCGGGTGTCAGACCCGGAAGATGTCCAGGAAGCTGCTCCAGAAGCCCTTCCTCCTGGCCGGCTCACGGCGGGCGACCGTGGTCGAGGCCGTCGGGAGCGGCTGTTCGGCGCCGGCCGCCGTCTGGTTCTGGCGCATGGACGCCATGCGGGTCGCCGGCGTCGGGCTGAACGCCACGGGCAGGGCGACCAGGGCGCGGTGGAACGGTCCGGGCCGCCACTGCAGGTCCCGCTCGGGCGCGGCGAGCGTCATGTCGGGCAGGGCGTTGAGCAGCCGTTCGATCGCCGTGGTGGCGATGACCTGCGCCGGGTCCTTGGCCGGGCAGGCGTGCGGGCCGGCTCCCCATGCCAGGTGGGCGCCCTTGCTGTGCTTGCGGCGGGCCTCGGCGAGCGCGGGGTCGCTGTTGGCCGCCGCGAAGCTGATGACGACCGGGGTGTTGGCGGCGGCCACCACTCCCCCGAGGTCGACGTCCTGGACGGGGTAGTGGGTGGCGTAGTTGGCTATCGGCGTCTGGTTCCACAGGACGTGGTCGAGCGCCTCCTCGATCAGCATGCCGGCGGCCCGGCCGCCCTCGCTCGGCGACAGCAGCAGGAGCAGGGCGTTGCCGATCAGGTTGCGCTCGGGCTCGACGCCGGCGCCCATCAGCATCACCAGCTGGTCCTTGAGTTCCTCGTCGGTGAGTCCGGCGGGGTGCTGGATCAGCCAGGAGGTGACGTCGTCGCCCGGCTGGCGGCGCTTGAGGGCGATCAGCTCCATCAGGCAGGCGGTGAGTTCCTCGTTGGCGCGCAGGGCGTCCTTGCCGTCGAAGATCGCCGACATGGAGCTGGTGAGCCGGTCACCGATGTCGGCCGGGCAGCCGAAGAGCTTGTTGAACAGCAGCAGCGGCAGCAGCTTGGCGTAGTCGTTGAGGAGGTCGGCGCGGCCGAGTTCGCTGAACCGGTCGATCAGGTAGTCGGCGATCGGCTCCACGTCGCGGCGGATGCGGGTCATGTTGAGCTTGGCGAGGGTGTCGGTGACGGCCTTGCGCAGCCTGAGGTGCACCGCCCCGTCGGTGAACAGGCAGTTGGGCCGGTAGGCCATCATCGGCAGCACGGGGCTGTCCATGCTGATGCGGCCTTCGGCCAGGGCGTTCCAGCGGCGGGCGTCCCGGGCGAAGAGCGTGGAGTTCTGCAGCACGCGCAGGGCCACCTCGTGTCCGACGACCAGGGTGGCGTCGACGCCGGGGGCGAGTTCGACCGGTCCGGCCGGGCCGTGGGTGCGAAGGCGGTCGTAGACCTGCTGGGGGTCGGCGGCGAACGCGGCGTCGTGCATGGGGCATCTGCCGCCGGCGGGGGCGGACACTGTCTGACGGTCCATGAAGATCCTTATGCTGGTCCCGGACCTCGCGGTCCGGCGGGTGGGCGTGGCGTATCAGGCTGCGCGGTCGAGCAGGTGACGCACCAGCGCGATCAGCGCCCGGGCGGAGGACTGCCGGTCGCGGGCGTCGCAGTAGACCACGGGGGTGTCGGGGAGCAGGTCGAGCGCCTCGCGTACCTCGGACTCCTCGTACGCCCTGTCCGGCGTGAAGCTGTTGACCGCGATCGCGTACTCGAGTCCGTATCCCTCGACCAGGTCGATGACGGGGAAGGTCTCCTCCAGCCGGGCGGGGTCGACCAGCAGGAGCGCCCCCAGCGCGCCGCGGGCCATGTCCTCCCACAGCTGCATGAAACGCTGCTGGCCGGGGGTGCCGAACAGGTAGAGGACGAGTTCGTCGCTCAGCGTCAGGCGGCCGAAGTCCAGGGCCACGGTGGTGGTCGTCTTGTCCGCCACGCCCCTCAGGTCGTCCACGTGCAGGGACGCCTTCGTCATCTTCTCCTCGGTGCGCAGCGGGGTGATCTCCGACAGCGATCCGATGAAGGTCGTCTTGCCCACGGCGAAATGGCCGACGACCAGGATCTTGGCAGCGTTGGTCACCGCGCTGGAGACGTAGATGGATCCATTGGCCGTCTCAGCCGATGAGGGAGTGGAGTCCATTCAAAACCTTCTCGAGGATCGCTCGGTCAACGTTCTGCGCTCTGGGCGGCTCGGCCCGGCGCAGGAGGTGCCCCTGTTCGAATAAATCGGTCAGCAGGAGCCGGGCCACCCCGACCGGCAGGCCCAGGTGGCCGGCCACTTCGGCGACCGACAGGTAGCCTCCCGCGCACAGGTTCCAGATCGCCTTGACCTCGGGACCGGCCCCCAGCGGAAGAGTCCGCTCGGGAGCCAGGGTGACCAGGGTGTGCAGCGCCAGGTCGTCGCCGGTCGGCAGGCTCCGCCCGCCGGTGATGACGTAGGAGCGGACGAAGTCGCTGGTGACGGACCCTTCCTCGCCGGGGGTCGTCATGCGCCGACACCGTTGTCCGAGCGCGGCGCCACACTCATCGCCTTGCTCAGCGCGGCCACCGTCTTCTGCATCCGGAACGACATGGCCTCCATGTCGACGTCCAGCGCGGCCGAGACGGCGAGGTAGGCGCCCGAACCGGCGGCGATCAGGAAGATCCAGCCGCCGTCGTACTCCAGCAGCGTCTGCTTCCATATCCCGTGGCCGGAACCGACGAAGCCGGCGACGGCGCGGCTCAGTGACTGCATCGAGCTCATCGCGGCGGCGTTCGTCTCCGCGTCGTCCCGCGAGATGTCGTCCGACCGCTGCAGCAGCAGGCCGTCGCCCGAGACGAGGACTGCGTGGCGGGCCCCGCGCACCTCGAGCACGTCGTTCAGCACCCACGACAGATCGGTGTTCACTGGTTGTCAGGTCCTTCCGTGGTGTTCGTGGTCCGACCGAGCTGAGTGCCGCGGGCGAAGGCCCCGAGACGCGATGCCGTGACCTCGCTGTCCGGCTCGGATGTCGCGTCCTCGGCCGTGCCGGCGTCGGGAGCTGGAACGACCGAGACGGGGCCCGTCCGGCGCCGGCGCTTGGGCAGGCCGCCCTGCGTCGTGCCCACCACGTGCGAGGGGCCCACGACCGGAACCGGCGCCAGGCGCTGGAGTGCGGGTTCCTGGTCGTCGGTGTCCTGCGTGCCGGTGGCGGGCGCGGGGGCGTCGGCCGCGAGGAGCTCCTCGGGTACACGAATCACTGCACGCACTCCGCCGTAGGGGGAGACCGAGCCGACGGAGACAGTGAAGCCGTAGCGCGCGGCGAGCATGCCGCACACGGCGAAACCGAATCGGGGCGGGTCGCCGAGACTGGTGATGTCGACCGGGCCGTCGGCGGACAGCAGGGTCGCCGCCCGGTCCTTGGTCTCCTGGTCCATGCCGAGGCCGGCGTCGTCGACGATGAAGCAGACACCGGTGGGCACGGCCTGGATGTTGACCTCGACCGGGGTGCCGGGGGCGCTGTAGTTCGTCGCGTTGTCCAGCAGCTCGGCGAGGACGACCGCGATCGGTTCGACCGCCTTGCTGGAGATGGAGACGTTGACCTGGGAGTGGACGCCGACCCGGTCGAAGTCCTTGATCCGGCCCTGCGCGCTGCGGGCGACGTCGTAGACGGTGGCGGCGCCGTCGCGCCGGCCCAGCCATCCGCCGCAGAGCACCGAGATGCCCTTGGCGCGGCGGCCGAACTGGCTGCCCGTGTGGTCGACCGACATGAGGTCGGCGAGGACCTCCGTGTCGTTGCCGTACTTCTTCAGGAGGCTGTCCAGCAGGACCTGCTGCTCCTCGGCGAGGGACTGCAGGGTTCCCATGGCGGACTTCAGCACCGCCTTGGTCGCCGACTCGGCGTCCGCGCGGACGTCGGCGAGGTCGCGCTGGTGCTGCGCGCCGAGGGCCGACACGTGGGCGTGGAGCTGACCGGCCTCGCCGCGGGCCTCGGTCAGCCCTGTCTCCAGGTCCTTCCTCGCTCTTCGGAGCGCCATGTTGGTTCTCCGCGCCCGCATCACTGCGATCACCGCAGCCGCGAGCACCACAATCAAGATCCACAACAGTGGATCCTGGATCAAAGACGTCATGAGACTCTCTTCAAGTCGCATCGCGACCAGCGTGCGTGGGCAGCCCACCGGTCCGGGCCGAGGTTCAGCTCTCGAACACCCGCGCACCTACCGGCGGACCACCACTCACTCCTTGGCGATGGGGCCTACGAGACTGTCCCCCGTACGCGTTCATGACACGCCGTCAGCCTACTGAAAAGCGGGATGATCTTATCAGCCGCATATGCTCAACGAGCTTGACGGGCACTGCAGTTGCAGACCATCACAACAACCACACACCCATCCTTGCATGAAGCGGAACCCGCGGGCGGACGGCCTCCCCGGCCCGGCACCCGACCCCGCGGGCACGGCGCACCGGGCGGTGACTCGCAGGGAAAGGACGGGTGAACTGCCCGGATCCCTCGGGGCCGCCCGGGCCGACGGGGCCCGAGGGACGCGGGCGCGGTCACCGCATGAGCCCCGCCCACCCACGGCGGTCCCGGAAACCGCCCCGGCCAGGGGCCTGCGGAATGCCGGACCGCATGCCCGACGCACATGTGCGACCGGAACGGCGGCATCTCCCCTCCACCCCGCCCGCGTTGCGCCCTTCCTCCTCGCGGCACCCCGCCATGCCACCCGGACCGGAGCACCCGGGTCAGGACACCCGGCGAAAGATCATCAGAGCGTGGGCTTAGCATATGAGCGCCACCTAGCTCGAAAGATGACTCCTGTGACTGTCAACGACGACGCGTTCACCGACTGGAAGACCCGCGAGGAGATCGCGGAATCGATGATCCCGATGATCGGCAAGCTGCACCGGGAACAGGACGTCACCGTCCTGCTCCACAGCCGCTCCCTGGTGAACAAGTCGGTGGTCAGCATCCTCAAGACCCACCGCTTCGCCCGGCAGATCGCCGGCGAGGAGCTCTCGGTGACCGAGACCCTGCCGTTCCTGCGGGCTCTGACCACCCTCGACCTCGGCCCCTCCCAGATCGACATCGGCATGCTCGCCGCGACGTACCGGAGCGACGGCCGCGGCCTGTCGGTCGAGGAGTTCACCGCGGAGGCCGTCGCCGGCGCGACGGGTGCCAACAAGATCGAGCGCCGCGAGCCCCGCGACGTCGTCCTCTACGGGTTCGGGCGCATCGGCCGGCTCGTGGCGCGGCTGCTGATCGAGAAGTCGGGCTCCGGCAACGGCCTGCGGCTGCGCGCCATCGTCGTCCGCGGCGGCGGCGAGCGGGCCGCCGAGGACATCGTCAAGCGCGCCTCGCTGCTGCGCCGGGACTCCATCCACGGGCAGTTCCAGGGCACCATCACCGTCGACGAGGCCGGCGGCGCGATCATCGCCAACGGCAACGCGATCAAGGTGATCCACGCCGACGACCCGACGTCCGTGGACTACACCGCGTACGGCATCGACAACGCCATCCTGATCGACAACACCGGCAAGTGGCGCGACCGCGAGGGCCTGTCGAGGCATCTGCGCCCCGGCATCGGCAAGGTCGTGCTCACCGCGCCGGGCAAGGGCGACGTCCCCAACATCGTCCACGGCGTCAACCACGACACCATCAAGCCGGACGAGCAGATCCTGTCCTGCGCCTCCTGCACCACCAACGCCATCGTCCCCCCGCTGAAGGCGATGGACGACGAGTACGGCGTCGTGCGCGGTCACGTGGAGACCGTCCACTCGTTCACCAACGACCAGAACCTGCTGGACAACTACCACAAGTCCGACCGCCGCGGCCGTTCGGCGCCGCTGAACATGGTCATCACCGAGACGGGTGCCGCCTCGGCCGTCGCCAAGGCGCTGCCCGACCTCAAGGCGCGGATCACCGGCAGCTCGATCCGTGTCCCGGTGCCGGACGTCTCGATCGCGATCCTCAACCTCCAACTGGCGCGCGAGACGACCCGCCAGGACGTCCTCGACTACCTGCGCGAGGTGTCGCTGACGTCGCCGCTGAAGCGCCAGATCGACTTCATCAGCGCGCCCGACGCGGTGTCGAGCGACTTCATCGGCTCGCGCCACGCCTCGATCGTCGACGCCGGCGCCACCAAGGTCGAGGGCGACAACGCGATCCTCTACCTGTGGTACGACAACGAGTTCGGCTACTCCTGCCAGGTCGTCCGGGTCGTCCAGCACGTCTCCGGCGTGGAGTACCCGACCTACCCGGCCCCGGCCGTCTGACGCGGCGGGGCGGGCCGGTCCGGCCGTAGCCGTAGGAACGGGCGGCGGTGCGGCGGCGGGTGGGGGGCGGCCGATGCGGCCGCCCGCCGTCCCGCCGCCGCACCGCCGCCCGCCGTCGTCAGAAGGCAGGGCGGGGCGGGGGCGGGGCCGCCGGGTGCGACGGGGCCGGCCGGCCTGCCGCGCCAGAAGGTCGACGGCACCCGCAGAGCGATGCTGACCGCGCTGGGTGAGCTTGTACTGGGCGGTGTCCACC